>NZ_JAAHFZ010000035.1:0-65492 GCF_010672795.1 Moorena sp. SIO1G6 | reverse complement strand
TTTCCTGAAGGCGATGTGGGATACCACCTTCCTCGAAGCAGTCGGGGATGTAGTACTCAGCTTTTCTGACTCAAATGATATCCTAGATATCCAAGATGTCGGAATTTGTCCGGGTTAAAAGTATCAGGTACAGTAATGTACACTTTTGTTTACGATAAAAACCTCTTTCCTCTAGACCCCTGCCATCCGGCACGGGCAAGAAAATTGCTAAAAAAGGGGCGTGCTAAGGTGTTCAAGCGCTACCCCTTCACCATCGTAGTACTAGACAGGACGGTCGAGGATTCAGTTACCCATCCCTACCGACTCAAAATAGACCCAGGCTCCCAAAAAACCGGCATTGCCATAGTTCAAGAGCAGACCGGACGGGTGACTAATGCCTTCGAGATTGAACACCGAGGGCAGCAGATTAAGAAATCTCTAGACTCTCGTAGAAAGTTAAGACAAAGGCGGCGTAGTCGTAAACTCCGATATCGCAAACCTCGGTTTCTTAACCGGACTCGAAAAGAAGGCTGGCTCCCACCATCTCTTGAAAGTCGGATTGCGAACGTCGAAACCTGGGTCAGGCGGATTCTAAGGGTATGTCCGATCACGGCACTCTCTCAAGAGTTAGTCAGGTTTGATATGCAGAAAATGCAGAACCCCGAAATTAGCGGCGTTGAGTACCAGCGAGGAGAACTATTCGGTTTTGAAGTCAAAGAATATTTACTCGAGAAATGGGGTAGAAAATGCGCTTATTGCAGTACTGATGGTGTTCCTCTTGAAATAGAACACATTCAAGCTTTAAGCCAGGGTGGCTCTAACCGAGTCAGCAACCTGACCCTGGCTTGCCGCCCTTGCAACCAAGCTAAGGGAAATCAGCCGGTGGAGATGTTTCTGCTGAAAAAACCGGACGTGTTAAAGCGGTTATTAACCAAAGCATTAACTCCTTTGAAAGATGCGGCGGCGGTTAATTCAACCCGATGGGAATTGCTCAGGAGACTCAAAGGGTACGGGTTACCTGTGGAAACGGGTACTGGTGGTCAGACTAAATTCAATCGCAAACTCCAGGGGCTTGCTAAAACCCATTGGACAGACGCGGCTTGTGTTGGTACTTCTACACCCGAAAGACTGCTAATTAATCGGCTCAGACCTCTGATTGTCAAAGCCAAAGGTCATGGCAGGCGGCAGCGATGTCGAACCGACCGATATGGCTTTCCTAATGGACATGCTCCCTCACAGAAATTCTTTATGGGGTTTCAAACCGGGGATTTAGTCAAGGCCGATATCCCATTAGGTAAATACGCGGGGCAGTATACCGGACGAATTGCGATTCGCTATAGGCCATCTTTTAAGCTGAGCACTAAGATAAGGAGCTTTGATGTACATCCGAAATATCTAAAAACCATTCAGCGAGCGGACGGCTATCAATACGGACTTTGAATCAACGGACTCGCTACCGCTCGACAAATTTATTGGCGGTAATTCCCCGGGCGCTAACCCTAACGGGTTTAGGCGTCCGCCCCCTTAACGCTTTTTAGGTGGTCAATTCCTTGGAGGATTTTTGATGACAAAACAGCTGAACCTACTGGAAAACAGTAATGTCATTCCCACAGCCCTGCATTTGGAGATGCAACGGTCATATCTTGAATATGCCATGAGTGTGATTGTGGGGCGTGCTTTACCTGATGTCCGTGATGGGCTTAAGCCCGTACATCGACGTATCCTATATGCGATGCACGAATTAGGGTTAACCCCAGATCGACCATACCGCAAATGTGCTCGTGTGGTTGGGGATGTGTTGGGAAAATATCACCCCCACGGTGACCAAGCGGTGTATGAAGCCATGGTGCGTTTAGTCCAAGACTTTTCCACCCGCTATCCCCTCCTTGACGGTCATGGCAATTTTGGTTCGGTGGATAATGATCCACCAGCAGCCATGCGTTACACTGAAACCCGACTTTCTCCCGTGGGCGCTCAAGCCCTATTGTCAGAAATTGGGGAAGCAACCGTTGATTTTATCGACAACTTTGATAGCTCCCAGCAAGAGCCAGTGGTACTCCCGGCACAATTACCGGTGTTGTTGCTCAATGGTTGCTCTGGCATTGCTGTGGGCATGGCCACCAATATTCCTCCTCACAATTTGGCAGAGATAGTAGATGGCTTGATTGCTCTGATTGACCGGCCCAATTTACCAGATGAAAAACTCTGGGAATTAATTCCCGGACCTGATTTTCCCACTGGGGGGGAAATTGTGGCAGCTGAGGGGATTCGGGATGCCTATACTACCGGTCGTGGCAGTATACCGATTCGAGGCATCACCAAGCTTGAAACCATTCAAGTCGGTCGAAAGAAACGGGGGCAGCGTAGGGCAATTGTAGTGAGTGAGTTGCCCTATCAGGTCCATAAGGCCGCCTGGATTGAAAAAGTAGCAGCTTTGGTGAATCAAGGGCGTATAGAAGGGATTAGCGATATCCGAGATGAAAGCGATCGCGAAGGGATGCGGGTGGTGGTGGAACTCAAACGAGATGCTCAGCCATCAGCGGTTCTCCAGCAGTTGTATAAGCAAACTCCCCTGCAAACAAACTTTGGTGCTATCCTGCTGACCTTGGTAGATGGACAACCCCGACAACTTACCCTGCGGCAGTTGTTAGAATCATTTATTAGCTTCCGAGAACAGACTCTAACCCGCCAATATACCTATGAGCAGTCCCAGAAAGAAAGACGTCTTCACCTGGTAGACGGGTTACTGGCTAGCCTCAATCAGCTGGATGCCATGATTGACATTCTCAGAAATGCTCCTGATGGTACCACTGCTAAGCTTTCCCTGCAAAATCAGTTAAACTTAAGTGAAATCCAGGCTGACGCAATTCTGGCCATGCCCATGCGACGGCTAACTGGCTTAGAACGAGAAAAGTTAGAGACCGAGGGTGAGGAACTTTCCCAGCGCCTGGAACAGCTGCACCAATTACTCAATGATCGGCGGGAATTGCTCAAAGCCCTGAAGAAAGATTTGCGATCGCTTAAACGCAAGTACGGTGATCCTCGCCGTACCATAATAAACTCTATTGCTTCCACTGAAAAAAAGCTAGAACAACCGACAGCTGCTCAACCCAGGAGTAAGAAATCTGCTCAACCCCAAAAAACTCCTGATACCCTACCTAATGCTCCCACTGAGCCAGAACAAACACTTCTAGAATTTACCTCTCACGGGTATGTACAGCGGCAAAGTGCCACAACACAGCCAAAATTACCCAAGTCAATTAAACAAGGGGAGGACTTTGTAGTTCAGGCTCAGCTGTTGCTCACCACACAAGAATTAATGGTAATCACTGGTTCTGGCAAAGCCTACCCAGTCAAAATTAGAGATATTCCACCAGCGGCTGGACGCAAGCAGGGTATTCCCTTGGTAAAGTTGCTGCCAAATTCTGCCCAATCAGAAACAGTTGTGGCTCACTTTAGGGTGCCAGATGACCTAGAAAACTTCACCCTAGTTTTGCTGACTCACCAAGGTAAAATTAAGCGTGTATCAGTATCTGAGTTGACAAAACTAACGAACCGTGGTATGTTGCTTACCAAGTTCAGAAATGATGATCAACTACAGTATGCCAACCTATCTACTACAGCGACACAAGTGGTGGTAGCAACCAGCAATGGACGGCTTTTGCGGTTTGAGGTGAATGACAAACAGTTACCGATTATGGGACGCAGCGCTCAAGGAAATCAAGCTTTGCGGCTAAAGGGTAAAGAAAAGCTGGTTGGCTGTGTTGTCCTAGGGGAAGAGGAAAACCTCTTACTGGTGTCTGAGCAGGGGTATGGAAAGCGCCTCCCCGTGCAGGCGATCAGGTTGGCTAATCGGGGAGACCTGGGAACTCAAGCGCTACAGTTTAAAACCGCTAAAGATGGTTTGGTCAGCATGGTCAGGGATTCCATCGCCAATGACGTCATGGTAGTCACTTCCCTTGGCGGTAAGCGTTTAGCTATGAAATCCGTGCCGATTTGGGGAAAAGATGGCACAGGCGATCGCATTGCCCAACTCAAGCCGGAGGAAAAAATCATCAGCGTTACT
This sequence comes from Moorena sp. SIO1G6, assembly GCF_010672795.1. Classification (NCBI taxonomy): domain Bacteria; kingdom Bacillati; phylum Cyanobacteriota; class Cyanophyceae; order Coleofasciculales; family Coleofasciculaceae; genus Moorena; species Moorena sp. SIO1G6. The sequence continues at coordinate 61,447 of NZ_JAAHFZ010000035.1, read as the reverse complement.
CCTGTGATTCAGGAATTAACTGTTTAAGGCGATAGCCCACACTGTGAACGGTTTCAATCAAATCTCTGGGTGCGCCAGCTAATCTCAGTTTGCGCCTCAAACTTTTGATGTAAGCGTTGACCGTCTCCTCTTCGGGAGGGTTTTCAAAAGACCAGACGTGCTCGATAATAACACTGCGAGTTAGTACCCGCCGACCGTTGCGCAGCAAAAACTCCAGTAAACTATACTCCTTACGGGTAAAGTGGATAGGTTGGTGAGCATAGCTTACTTCATAGGTACTCGGGTCAAGACGCAAATCTCCCCACTTAAGTACTGGTGGTGCGATAGATTGACCTCGGCGCAGCAGAGCCCGAATCCGAGCAAATAATTCTGGTAAGTCAACTGGCTTAACTAGATAATCATCAGCCCCTGCATCTAGACCCTTGACTTTATCATTAGTGGTATCGCGACCCGTCAACATTAGAATCGGCATTTGATAGCCTTGGGCTCGCAATTTTCGACAAACACCAAAGCCATCGAGCTTGGGCAGAGTCAGATCTAGCACCATCAAGTCATAATCAAGCATTTGGGATTGCTGGCAAGCAATTTCCCCATTGGTAACCAGATCAACCACGTAACGTTGGTTGGTGAGGGCTTCGGATAAATTTTCAGCAAGGAGAATATCATCTTCCACTAATAAAATTTTCATTGTAGAAGTAGTTTTTTGTTAAAAATGACTGATAAGAGTACATAGGTAAAGTCTAAAAGAGATTGGAGTGGCGATTCTAGGTCAAGATTAACTTATGTGACTCTCGTTCCTCCAGTTTCTACCTAGATCAGCAACAGTTAAGTTGACAGCAGTCGCAACCACTGTTCATAATTATCAGGTGGATAAACTTTAGCATTCAAAATAAACCCTTGGCTAACGTTGTTGTAATTGGTGCCCAGTGGGGCGATGAAGGAAAAGGCAAAATAACAGATCTGCTGAGTCGTTCAGCAGATGTAGTCGTCCGTTACCAGGGGGGCGTCAATGCTGGGCATACGGTTGTTGTTCAAGGTCAAACCTTTAAACTGCACCTGATACCTTCTGGAATTTTGTATCCGGATACAGAGTGTATTATTGGCTCCGGTACAGTTATTGACCCAGAAATTTTAATTGCCGAACTTGACCAACTTGAAGCACTGGGCATTTCCACTAAAAATCTGCTGATTTCAGACATAGCCCATGTCACGATGCCTTATCATCGATTGATTGACCAAGCATCGGAAGAGCGCCGGGGTAGGCAGAAAATTGGTACCACGGGTCGTGGTATTGGTCCGACCTATGCGGATAAATCAGAGCGTACTGGTATTCGGATCATTGACCTGATGGATCCGGAAGTATTGGTAGAAAAGTTAACCTGGACGATTAATTATAAGAACCCTATTTTAGAGAAGCTCTATAATCTATCGCCCTTAGACCCAGCTGGTGTGATCAAGCAATACCAGGAGTATGCTGAACGGCTAGGCTCCTATGTGGTGGATAGTTCCTTGAAGATTTATGAGGCGATTGAGCAAAAACGCAATATTCTGTTTGAAGGGGCTCAAGGGACACTGCTAGATTTAGATCATGGGACGTACCCCTATGTAACCTCTTCCAATCCAGTGGCTGGCGGAGCTTGTGTGGGTGCTGGTGTCGGACCGACAATGATTGATCGGGTGATTGGTGTGGCAAAAGCTTACACAACCAGAGTCGGAGAAGGACCGTTTCCCACAGAGATTCACACTCGAGAAGGAGAGTTACTTTGTGAGCTAGGATCAGAATTTGGGACAACCACCGGTCGCCGCCGCCGTTGTGGCTGGTTTGATGCCGTCATTGGTCGCTACGCTGTTCGGATTAATGGTCTTGACTGTCTAGCGATCACCAAACTGGATGTACTCGATACCTTTGAAGAAATTAAGGTCTGCGTCGCCTATGAAATTGACGGTGAACTCACTCGGGAATTTCCTAGCAGTACTAGCGTGTTTGCCCGATGCCAGCCCGTTTACAAAACCCTATCAGGTTGGCAAAAATCTACTGCTGAATGTCGGTCTTTAGAGGATTTACCAAAGGAAGCCTTGGATTATCTTAAATTCCTGGCAGAACTGATGAAAGTTCCTATTGCTGTGGTTTCCTTAGGAGCCAGCCGTGACCAGACAATTATTGTGGAAGACCCAATCCATGGTCCAAAGCGAGCACTATTGGATGCTAGCGGTACACCGATAACTTCGGGAGTTTAAGTGCGTCAGGGTATCAGGGCGTCAGGGTGTCAGTCGGAGAGTTTGAATCTCAGTAGTTTCCGATTCGATTAAAAACCCTGACCTACCATTGAGGTCAGCACCTCCCTCGGTGGCGGAATCGACCGGTAGCTGACCAGTAATTGCCATTAATTTGGCTACGTTATCTCGAAGAGTTAAAGTCCTAGCGATGAATGTTACTGTAGAATGTCAAAAGCGACCAGAAGGTAGTAAGCCGAGAGCCTTACGCCGTTCTGGATTGATTCCCACCGTACTTTACGGTCACAATGGTGCAGAATCTGTATCCTTAACTATGACGGCTAAAGCAGCAGAAGACTTGCTTAAAACAGCCTCGGTTAATAATACCCTGATAGAGCTCTCTATTCCCGACATTTCCTGGAATGGTCCAGTGCTGCTGCGGGAGATACAATCTCATCCTTGGAAAAATTCCCTTTACCACCTCAGTTTTTTCTCAGTGGCTTCTCAAAATAAAGTAGAGGTTGTTGTACCTCTGAAGCTAGTGGGAGAAGCCGTGGGAGTTAAGCAAGGTGGAATTTTGCAGCAAAGGCTTACAACAGTAAAAGTGCAATGTCCCCCAGATAAAATTCCCGAAACCATTGATATTGATATATCAAATTTGGAACAGGGTAAGATGCTGTACATTTACGAGTTAGTCTTGCCAGAAGGGATCGAGGTTATGGATGAGCCTAAATTAAGTGTTCTTGCTATCACTTCTAAATAAAGCGTTGCAGAATACAGGTAAGCATATGCTTACCTTAAATCCTATTTTGTTAATTGCCGATTGAGCACTGAGAATTTTCACTGAGAATTTTCACTGTTCAATTTTAAATTAACAAATAACGTTCCATGATAAATATTCAACCGAAAACAATATCATTACTTTATACAGTAATCATAGAGCAATGATAGGTTGGTTATAGTTGTCTGATTAAGCCAGGGCAGAGTTAAAATTTCCCTGGCTTTTTTGTGAATGATTAGTTGGATTGGAAGAAAATGACAGAAAACTCTCAACAGTCAAGACCTATTGATGTCTTTGGTGTCGGAAATGCTTTAGTCGATATTCTGGCACTGGTGGATGATGATTTTATCCGGCAACATGACCTGAATCGAGGGGCAATGACTTTGATGGATGCCCAAAAGCAGGCTATGATTCTACACAATCTTGAGCATCATTCTCTGGAACTAAGCTCAGGAGGCTCGGCTGCTAATACTATGATTGCGATCGCTCAAAGTGGTGGTAAAGGCTTCTATTCCGGTAAAGTCTCTAGAGATACCAATGGGGAATTTTACCGACAAGACTTATTGGAGGCAGGGATTCAATTTGATGTGCATCCAGCTGAGCTATCTAGTGGTCCAACTGGTACCTGTGTGGTTCTAACTACCCCTGATGCTGAGCGTACTATGTGTACTCATCTGGGAGTGTCTACTACTTTGGCTCCTACTGATATTGATGTAGAACGACTCAGCCAATGCAAATATAGCTACGTTGAGGGCTATCTGTGGACGGGGGATGGCACTCGGAAAGCTTGTATTGAGGCTATGGAACAGTCCAAGCTTAAAGGAGTAAAGAGTGCTTTTACCTTTTCCGACTTCTTTCTAGTAGAGAATTTTGCTGATGATTTCCGTCAGCTGATTACAGATTATTGTGATGTGGTCTTCTGTAACGCGGAAGAAGCACGTCACTTCTGTGGATTGGAATCCTTGTCTGATTGTGCTGGTAAAATTAGTGAGTTAGTGGATACAGCTTTTATCACTGATGGCTCTAATGGTTGTTTAGTGGTGGAAAATAAAACAATTTTCCAGGTGCCTGGATTCCCAGCTAAGGCCGTGGATACCGTAGGAGCTGGTGATGCCTTTGCCGGTGGTGTGTTGTTTGGAATCACCAATGGTTTGACCACTAAGCAAGCAGCACGTTGGGGAAACTATTTTGCTTCAAAAGTAGTACAAACTCATGGTCCACGTCTGGAGGGTTCTCAGGCTGAGTCTGTCAAGGAAGTTGTTAGTAGCGATTAAGCTATTGTGTATTTAATTTAGACAGCTTTCGTTCGCGTAGCGTGGCCTACGGCCAATCATTGTAAGCATTCAGTCATCAGCTGTCAGCTAACAGCTGACAGCTGAATGCTTCCCAATTAGTAAACAGTTCCAAGTTAACTGTTTATTGAAAAATGACACAGACAGATATTCCCAGTTTAATTAACCAGATGATGCAGCCGGAATTTTATCCTCATCCGGTGAAACTACCTATTGAACTGATTCAGACCCATGCTTCCTATGTGCTGCTTACTGGCGAGTACGTCTATAAAGTCAAGAAAGCCGTATATTTTGGATTCCTGGACTATTCAAGTTTAGCTCAGCGAAAGCATTTTTGTCAAGAAGAAATGCGCATCAATCAGTCAGTTTCTCCTGAGATTTATTTGGAAGTTGTGCCAATCATTAAAACCAGTGATGGGTTTGGACTAGGGGGAGTGGGTGAGGTGGTAGAGTATGCAGTTAAAATGCGCCAGTTTCCTCAAGAGTCTCTGTTAAGTACTATCCTGGAACAGCAGAATCTTACCACAACTCATAGGTTGGAATTGGGAAAAGTTGTAGCTCAGTTCCATCAAAGGGCGAAGACCAATAATTATATCCGTAGTTTTGGCACAGTTGCTAAAATTCGGGAGGCGATTGACCAAAATTATCAGCAAAGCCAAAAGTACATTGGTGGACCTCAAACTGGGAGCAGGTCAAATAAGCCTAACAAATGAACTACTTGACAAAACAACAAAAATCCTGTGTTCGAGCCGGTCTTAGTTGCAGAACAGATGAACTATTTACCAGATGAGCAAGCAATTACCCATGAGGGGGCGATCGATAAGGTAAAAATATTCGGTAAAAGTGACATACTCCCCCTATTACCTATTACCCATTACCCATTACCCATCACCATTACCCATTCCCCATTCCCCATTCCCCATTCCCCAGATAAGCGTACTAATGTTCTGCATAAGTGACATGCTCCCTATTTGAGATGGTAAGTATGATCGACTGGCTTTCCGAAAATTAGCGATCGCAAAAGCCAAGCGTTATCAGTTACCGATACAAATTATTTACGCTCTGCGCACCAGAAGCTGTGTTATGCGAACGCGCCCCGCGTGGCCTACGGCCAATCGCTTATTATCTCGTAGTGGGGATGTGTCTGATGCTACGGTTGATTTGCTTAAGGGTCAACAGGCTGGATTTGAAGGGTTTACAGAAGAGGAACAATCTTTGGTGATTAGGTTGGATACTAGTCAGGATTGGGAATCCCAGTTGTTAAAGTAAGAAGTATGAACAAGGCATCAAGTATCAATTATGAAGGCTTAAGTATCAATTATGAAGGCTTAAGTATCAATTATGAAGTATGAAGGGTTAAGTATGCAGTGTAAGAGCATCTCAATTAGGCTTGACACAAGGAGTTAGAAGAATCTAATCTATGGTCAATGAAACTTGAACTGAGAACTTGAATCATGTAATCATGATCCATACTGATAATAAAAATAACAGTCACAAATGGGAGCGCTCTGATGTTATCGCTGCCTTTGCTTTAATAGTATCAATTTTGACTTTTGTATTTAGCTCTTCAGGACAGAGAGCACTATGTTCCATTGGAGTTCAAAATGAGACCTGTCCTGAAATCCCACCTTGTGTTATCGGTACAGGTGATACTTGTAATTGCGCGGATTTTAAAAGTCAAAGACAAGCTCAATTATTACTGAAAACCTATCCCGGGGATATTCACAACCTCGATGGTGATCAAGACGGTATAGCTTGTGAGAAGCTCTTACAAATCCAAAACTAAAGATGTACTTGGAGGACTGACTTAGGCGTTTGATTGACTTCAGGTTATAACCAAGGTTCAGAAACACCTGTTACCCAAGATCTGGCGGCCAATGCCAGTCGTTCATCTAGTAGTTTATCGATTACGTGGCCATTGAGGTTCGCTCGCTGTACGTGATTCTTATTCTCACAGGGCTGATCTAATGATATAGGGGATATAGGGTATGTATTTACAAATTGTTAAGCTGTAGGTGTTGATGCCCTAATGTGTTATACTTAAGTTGTAAAGAAAAATACAAATATGCGCTTATTATAAAGAGAAAAAGTTATTTATAGTAAGGAATCAAGGTCTTCTTTGTGGTATCAAAGGCGAAAAACATCTATGATACCAAATTTTAGCTAAAATCAGCAATCAGCTATCACGTTCTTGAGGGTTGGGTTGTTCAGGATAACTGAGGTACTCCCGTACCTCAGTTAAATACCTAAGTTTTCCTTGATCAAAAAATTGACTATATAGCACTACCCATTCAGATTAGGACATTGTCTTGATGCAAAGCGCGAGTGGGGGAAACCACGGCAAAGCGCGAGTGGTTTGAAGTTACCGTAAGACAGGCTCGCCTTAATCAATAAGTTTTAACCCTTTTTTGCATAACCTACCAACCATAAAGGCTCAACGTAATCAGGTTTCGTCTCCGGGGGGAACCCCCAAGACCGCGCTGCCTCCCCAAGACCGTAATGGTGCGTTTTCCGCATTAAGAATGAAATTCGCCACGGGTCGCACCTCTGCATCGCTCCTAAACTCCGAAACGTAAGTAATCGCTTACTTTTGACTTCTGACTTCTAACTTCTGACTTGCCCGTAGCGCTATAAGTACCCGCAAGGGTACTGTCAAGCCTAGTGCAACCTTGCGATTATGTACATGGAAAGAACATTCACTTGAGTTCTTTGTAGTAGTTAATTGTAAGGAGAATGGTTATGTCAGAAACTGAAATAGTTTCCAATCAAACCAACCAAGGCAAGGAAATAGAACGGGAGGATCAGCAGCTCCATGAAATCACTTCCAGCGAAACTCAATCCCAGTCAATAGATACCGAAGACCAATTTGAGGGAATGATGGGTCGCGGTGAAATCGAAGCAGTACCCAGATTCAATAAATCCCGAGCGCTTAATGAGGGTTTTGATTTCCAGGAAAGAATGTTGGTCACAGAGGATATGGAAAATCTTCCAGATGCTGGTGCTGGAGAATTCCAAAGGCCAGAGTCAGTATGTGGTAGTGACGACCGCATCCGCATTTCTTCACTTACTAGTATGCCCTGGCGATGGATTTGCCAGTTAATCATTACCAAAGCTAATGGGAGGCGGTCTCTGTGTACTGGCTGGTTGATTGGACCACGGACAGTAATGACTTCTGGACACTGCGTCTATAGCCATAGTGCTGGTGGTTGGGCCAGGAAAATTGAGGTCTTTCCCGGTATTGATGAAAACGAAGCTCCCTTCGGCTCCCAAGTTAGCACATCCTTCCGCAGTGTAAAAGGCTGGACACAAGAACAAGATGATGATTTCGACTACGGAGCAATTATTCTACCGGATGACACCCTAGGGAACCGAGTCGGCTGGTTCGGATTTGCCAATCTATCCGACGACTTACTCACAAATCTACTGATAAATAACTCTGGCTACGCTGGTGACAAACCATTTGGCACACAATGGTTCAATGCTGGTCGAATTACCAGAATCACTGGTCGCAAGCTCTCCTATATGCTCGATACCTATGGCGGTCAAAGCGGTAGCCCAGTCTGGCGCTTGCAAGATGGTCAACACCATGTAGTGGGAATTCACGGCTATGGTGGCTGTCCTAACAGTGCTGTCCGCATCAATAAGTCTGTGTTTGATAACATGTCGGCTTGGAAAAATGTCTAATATGTCCGGGACTAATCAGCAGTCAGCTATCAGCAGTCAGCTATCAGCTTTCAGTGATCAGCTATCAGCTTTCAGTGATCAGCTTTCAGTGATCAGCTTTCAGTGATCAGTGATCAGCTTTCAGTCAACAGCTGACGGCTGATAGCTAATGGCACCTCAAGTAGCGTGGCCAAAGGCCAAGGCTGACGGCTGACGGCACCTCAAGTAGCGTGGCCAAAGGCCAAGGCTGACCACTGACCACTGACTGCTGACGGCTGATACCTGAATGCTTACAGTTCAACTAACAAAGGAAAAAACTGTCAGATGACTACTAAACTACAAATTCCTGTTAAATCTTTTGCTTTGAGCAGTCTTATCGGATTATGCCTGCTGTTTTCCGCTTGTAGCGCTCCGCAACCAGACGTTCCATCGGAAAACAATCAGGGTAATAATCCAGATAATAATCCAATAGAAAGGTCAACTGATGAACAAATGATTATCGAAGGTAAAATTGTCGCAGTTATGGAAAGCTTCCCTCTACAGTTAAAGGTAGAGACGAAGTCTGGTTCCTATAGTGTACAACTTCTTTCCGATACCAAAATCACTCGTCAAGGAGAAACTGTTGACCCAGGAAAATTAAGTCCTGATCAGAAGGTTCGGATTAAAGGTCAGAGTTCTGGTTCCAGTAAGTCTGCTATCACTGCTCAAACTATTGAAATCCTTTAGTAAGCTATCAGCATTCAGCTATCAGCATTCAGCGGTCAGCGGTCAGCGGTCAGCGGTCAGCGGTCAGCCTTCAGCGGTCAGCGGTCAGCGGTCAGCGGTCAGCGGTCAGCCGTTAGCGGTCAGCCTTCAGCGGTCAGCCTTCAGCGGTCAGCGGTCAGCGGTCAGCGGTCAGCCGTTAGCCGTTAACTGTTCGCGTAGCGTGCGCGTAGCGCATAAGCTGATAACTGATAACTGATAACTGATAACTAAAAACTGAAAACTGAAAACTGAAAGCTGAAAGCTGAAAACTGAAAGCTGAATGCTGAAAGCTGAAAGCTGAAAGCTGAAAGCTGAAAGCTGAAAACTGAAAACTGAAAACTGAAAACTGAAAGCTGAAAGCTGAAAGCTGACCGCTGAAAGCTGAAAGCTGAATGCTGACCGCTGAATGCTTAGAAATCACCTTTGTTTATCTAACAATGGAGCTGCCTCTAGCAAGGTTCTAGTGTAAGGATGCTCAGGATTAGTAAACAGGTCATGAGTTGGTTTCTTTTCAACAATCTGACCTTTATTCATCACGGCGATTCCATCACAGAAAAACCGTGCTACCCAGAGGTCATGAGTAATAAACAAATAGGTAAGATTAAAGGCTTCTTTCAACTCCAACATTAATTCTAGTACTTGAGTTTGGACACTAGCATCCAGCATACTCACTGGTTCATCACAAATCACCAAACTAGGATGAGTAATCAATGCCCGAGCAATAGCAACCCGTTGTTGTTGTCCTCCAGAAAGGTCAGCAGGATATCGATTATAGTAATCTTCTACAGGCGTTAATCCTACCCGTTCTAGCATTTCCTTGACCTGGTTTTTTGCTGCTGTTGGATTAGCCGCTAATTTATGAATAAATAACGGATCGGCAATACTTTCTCCCACAGTCATTAAAGGATTAAGACAAGCATGGGGGTCCTGAAATACCATTTGGATTTGACGACGAATCTCTTGTAGGGAATGTCGATTGAGTGTAGCTAAATTTGTGCCTTGAAACTCAACGGTTCCAGCAGTAGGACGAACTAATTGCAAGATAGTGCGAGATAAAGTACTTTTACCACAACCGGATTCTCCTACTAGTCCCAAAATTTCACCAGGATATAAATCAAAACTGACGTTATCCACAGCTTTGATAACGTTTTTTTCTTGAGATACCAGTTGCTGAATAAAATTGCTTTCTAAGGTATAATATTGCTGGAGATTGGTAACCCGTAGCAAAGGGGTAGGAATGGCAGAGCTGGAATTACCCTCATTGTCATTAGTGTCAGGGTCATTAGTGTCAGTGTGCTCTCTAACTGCCTGGAGATGTAGAGCTGCTTCTAAAAGCGATCGCGTATAATCATGGTTAGGTTGCCACAGAATCTGTGCCACTGGCCCAGTTTCCACCATTTTCCCACCATACATGACCGCAATGCGATCGCAATATTCCCCGATCATGGCCAAATCGTGAGAAATCAGTAACAGTGCCATGTCCCGTTCTCGACAAGCCATGGTTAATTCTTCTAATATCTGTGCCTCTACCGTAACATCCAAGCTAGTGGTGGGTTCATCTGCTACAATTAGCTTGGGATTGAGCAACAAGGCTAATGCGATCGCAACCCGTTGCCGCATCCCACCACTAAATTCATGGGGATATTGAGAGAAGCGATTAGCGGGAATTTTCACCGCATCTAGAGTTTCTATTACTTTTGCTTTAGTCTCACGTCCTGATAGCTGGGGTTGGTGAGCTCTGAGGGTTTCTAGGCAGTGTTCCCCTATACTCATTAAAGGGTCAAGGCGAGTCATCGGGTCTTGAAAGACTAGGGCTACTGCTTCTCCCCGAAACTGGCGCAGCTGTGCAGGGGTTAAATCAAAGACAGACTTTCCTGCAAACCTAACCTGTCCTTTCACTCGGGACCGTTGCGGTAACAACTGCATGATTGCTCGTCCCAGAGTAGACTTACCGCAGCCTGACTCACCGACTAATCCCAGTCGGTCCCCTGAATCTAGGATAAAGGAAACATCATCTACTGCCCAAGTGGGTTTTTCAAGGGATTGGCTGCTAGGATAGGCCACCTGCAAGTTTTCGACACAAAGTAGCGCTTCACTCATCTATTAAATATTTCTCTCCCAATAATATAAAAACTTTGATGCCATAACCATTAAATTTTGATTAAAATTTGTAAAGCTAGACTAATTCCTATCTAAGTCAACTGCTCTGATCGAGTTCATGAGGCCGCCAGTAGGATTGAGCAAAGTTATCCTATAAACATCTTTTTGACATCTTTTTGTCAGGGCATCACCATGGAACCTGTAAATCCCCAAGTGTCTAATCACTATCAGCCAGATTCAAATTCTCAAAGCCAAGAAGAAACCAAAGCCAAATCCTCGGCATGGCTACTCACAGTCCTGTTTTTGGTAGGAGGTCTAGCTTTGTTGCAAATCTCGACAGTACCAGAACCCCCTGTAGCCCAGACGAAAACTAAACAGACACCACCGCGACCTGTAGAAACTATTCCCCTGACCTTAGGTAAAGGAATTAAACGGATCCAGTTACTGGGTGAAGTAGAGGCAAGTGAAAAAATCACGATTAAATCTCAGGTGGATGGTGTGATACAACAAGTCAAAGTCCGAGAAGGCGATCGCATTACACCGGGCATGACCATTGCTATTCTTGATGGTGCTGACCAACAGTTAGCCCTTGCCCAAGCTAAAGCAAGGCTTGCTCAGGAAAAAAGTAATCTCGCTCGATTACAAGTGGGAACCCGTCCAGAAATTCTTGCCCAACGGCAAGCAGAACTGGATGGAGCTAAAGCTCGGGAACAAGAAGCAAAGGACAACCTTGATGGTATGATAGCCGTCCAACCCAATTTAATTGCCCAACGGCAAGCAGAACTAGATGGGGCTCAAGCTCGGGAACAAGAAGCCAAGGATAACCTAAAACGCATTGAAGCCCTAACTCTGGAAGGAGCTCTGTCTGAACGAGCAAAAGTGGAAGCCGAAAAAGCAGCTGATGCAGCTACCAGTGAGCGCTTACGGGCTCAAGCTGCCCTAAGTGCAGAACAAACTAAAACCCAGCAAGAGATTGCTGAAGCCAGAAGTACCGTTGATGCCACCATCAGTGAGCGGTTGCGCATTGCAGCTCTGTTAGCGGAAGCCCAAGTCGGACCAACCCAGGAAGAAATTGATGCCCAGAAAGGGGTAGTAGCAGCAGCTGTTGCAGCGGTTGAGCAAGCTCAACTAGCATCAGAACGAGCCACGATTAAAGCGCCTATAGCCGGAGTTGTGCAATCCCGGCAAGTTGACACTGGCAACTATGTTGAAGGTGGCGATGCCATCATTACCTTGGTCAATAATGATCAATTCGATATCTTTCTAGAAGTACCAGAACAGTTTACTAATCAGGTCAAACCAGGGATGTATGTGGAATTAACTGCACCGCGAAGTTTACCTAACTGGCAGCAACGAGCACAGATTACCAGCGTTGTGCCTACAGCCAATGCCAACTCACGGCGACAACTAGTAAGGGTAAATCTCAACAATCCCCCAAAAGACTTATTAGCTGGAATGGGAATTGAAGCCACCTTAGATTTACCCATTGATGTAGATCCCAGTTTTGTTATCCCCCGTGATGCCATCATTAAACGAAAAAACCAATCCTTAATATATACCATTTACCAAGACAAAGCACAAGAGTTTACCGTAGAAATATTAGCGGATATGGGGGAAAAACTCCTGATCACTAATCAAAAATTACAAGCCAATCAACCCCTAGTTGTGTCAGGCGGTGAAGGACTAAAAGATGGCGCACCAGTCAAAATTACTAGTCCTTAATTCCTAATTATTGAACCTATTGCAAACCTGAAAAACTAGTACCGCTGTGCGGAATTCAAAATTCAAAATTCAAAATTCAAAATTATTACATGTTTAGTTATTAGAGGTTTAATATATAAGAGTTTTGCTATTTTTGAAAAGTATATTGATTTCCGCCGTGCTGTATAGCGGTTTTCAATTTGGTGAGGTACAGATTACCTGGTTTTAGGGAACAGCGGATCTGGGAACAGGGAACAGGAAAGAGGAACCCACCCCTAGGGTGTGTTTTCAAAGTTTTCCGCAAGATATTAGATCCCCCCCAGCCCCCCTTATTAAGGGGGGAGCCATACTCAAAGTCCCCCTTTTTTAAGGGAAACGGGGGTACTCGGAGTTTGAAGACACGCCCTAACCCCTCCCAGGAGGGGAAGAGGGAACAGGGAAAAAATCCTGTGTACCTCATTAGGCTAGAAACCGCTATATTAGTCTCTAGAATCCTTCCCGATTCCCGATTCCCGATTCCCGATTCCCGATTCCCGATTCCCGATTCCCGATTCCCGATTCCCTCCCTGTTCCCTAGTTCCTAAGTTGCCAACTTCGGCCAAATTTGATGAAACTTATCGAAACAGCTGTCCGCTGGCGACACGGCACATTTGTTCTGTTCTGCCTCCTAGCCCTATGTGGCATCTTAGCCCTATTCCAGCTTCCCCTAGAACTTAGACCAGGAGGTGATACCCCAGAAATTACCATTAGCACCTCCTACGGTGGAGCAGGACCAACTGAAGTAGAAGACCTGATTACTAGACCGATCGAAGAAGCGGTCGAAGAAGTCACAGGGGTTAAAGAAATTACCAGTAGCTCTCGCCCTGGACGCAGTCGCATTTCTCTCGAATTCAATTGGGGAACAGATATTGATGCTCGCTTAGTAGATGTCTTGAGCAAATTACAGCGAGTGTCCTCTCTACCCCCAGAAGCGGGAGACCCCTCTGCTGAAGTGGTCAGTGGTGTTAGCCGTCCCATGATGTGGATTGTCCTAATGCCCAAAGAAGGCTATGATTCTGACCCAGACCATTACCGTGACTTGATTCAAGATGCCATCTTACCCAAGTTACGGCAAGTGGAAGGAGTGGGTCAGATTGTTACTCCTGGGGGACGGGAACGGGAAGTGGAAGTGATTGTAGACCCGAAAGCCTTAGCTGACCGCAATCTAACCCTGTCTAATGTCGTTAATACTTTGCGCAATAATAACCGCAATATTCGCGGTGGACCGATGGTAGTGGGCAGACGGGAATACCGAGTCCGCACCGTCAGTCGCTCTGAGGATGTGAAGGAGTTAGAAGGGTTTGTGTTGCGCCGAGACCAATCAGGAATTGTCTATTTGGGAGATGTAGCTGATGTCCGCATTGGCCGCAAGCTTCAAAGTACAGTTTTTGTATCAAATGACCAACCAACCGCTGGCATTGGTATCGAAAGACGAATTGGTGGCAATGTCCCAGAGATATCTAAGGGGGTCAGAGCAGTACTCAAGGAACTGGAAGCCCAACTGGAACAGCAAGGGGAAGCTGTCCAGTTCTTAATTAACTACGACGAGAATGGCTATATTAACCAATCTATTGCCTTAGTGCAGCAAAATTTGATCATAGGTGCAATACTAGCATCCCTAGTGTTGCTGTTGTTTCTGGGGTCATTGCGCACCGTAGCAGTAATAGCCCTCACTATTCCGACTACTATTATTACCGTCTTTATTGTCTTAGCGTTGCTGGGTCGCTCTCTGAATGTGATCAGTCTGGCAGGATTAGCATTTGCAGTGGGAATGGTCGTAGATAATGCGATTGTGGTGCTAGAAAATATCTTCACCCACATGCAACGGGGAAAAAATCCGATCCGAGCTGCTATTGACGGCACTCAAGAAGTGTGGTCAGCTATGCTAGCCTCTACTCTGACTACCGTAGCAGTATTTGCTCCCATTGTTTTAGTAACAGGGGAAGCAGGACAGCTGTTCTTTGATATTGGTATTGCTCTATCGACATCGGTATTGTTTTCCCTGTTTGCAGCTCTGACCCTAGTGCCGATGCTATCGGGACTGTTTCTTAATCAAGCGGAGGCGCAACAGATTTTGCAGGGGATGGGGGATGTGGGCACCCAAGGTTTAGACCCAAAACCATTGCGCCCAAAGCAGCGAAATAGAGGAGCCAAAATCCAAAATGTCCTGGTGCTAGCTGTAGCCAAAACTTCAGCAGTGTTTCGAGTATGGCAAGGCAAGCTAGAGGGATTGTTATTAAAAACCGTGCGTTGGTCTGTTGGTGGCAAACGGATCGGAAGGCGTTTGGCTGTGTTGTTGATTCCTGTAATATTGCTCTTTGTCAGTATTCGGTTACTCCCCCCCATGGATTACCTACCAGAAGGGAACCGTAATTTAATTATGTGGTTAACGGAACCCTTTCCAGGCACCAGTATTCCAGAATTCCTACGGCTATCCCAACCGGCGAGAAAGTTCTTGGCACAGCAGCCGGAAATTGACCGAACCTTGGTAATAGCAAGCTCGCGACGGAAAACGATTTTAGTCTATCTCAAGCCAGAGTTAGCTACCGCTAGGAATCTCGATGACATGGTGAATCGGATGGGAAAGGTAAAGTCTAATTTCCCTGGTTATCGCTTTGTGGTTGCCAGGCGCACTGCCATTTTTCGGAATCCAGGCAAGTCCTATAAAGTGCGTCTGGTAGGACAAGACCTGGATCAATTAAACCAGTGGGGTCAGGAGATTACTAAGCAATTGCGCCAACTGGACGGTGTGCGCAATGCTCGTTCCAGTTTTGTTACTGCTGCGCCAGAATTACAAGTAATTCCCAATCGGGTGCGACTGGCAGAAGTGGGCTTGTCAGAAGCTGACTTAGGGAGAATGGTTGAAGCTGCTCTCGGTGGGATTAGAGCCTCAGAATTCGTGGATGGTAAACGGGAACTGGATGTGACCGTTGAATTACAACATACCGTTGTCAAAACCCCAGAGCAGTTGCGTCAGTTAGTGATCTATACTCCCAATGGTGGGCAAGTACAACTAGCTGATGTCGCTGAAGTAGTAGATACCACCGGACCCGATCGGATTGACCGAGTGGATTTACAGCGTTCTATTACCCTAACCGTTAGTGTCGAGCGCTCAGCTCCCTTAGGCAAACTAGTTCAACAGACAGAGCAGCAAATTCTCAAACCCTTCCGGAAAAACCTACCTGCTGGCTATCGTGTCGAGTTAGCTGGTTCAGCAGATTTGCTATCAGAAACCTTAGTTCAATTGGGGTCAATCTTTCTTCTGTCTTTACTGATTACCTATCTGCTGCTAGTAGCACTCTACCGTTCTTTTCTCTATCCCATCGTAATTATGGCAACCGTACCGATAGGATTAACCGGAGCCTTGTTGAGTTTGGTGATAGTCAACAGAATTCCTGGTGTTTTGGTACCACTGGATATGATTACCGGGTTGGGATTTGTGATTCTGACTGGAGTTGTGGTGAATAATGCCATCCTTTTGGTAGACCGAGCCTTGCAATTACAGCGAGAAGGAATAGATTACGATACATCCTTGTATAGAGCTGTATGCGATCGCTTACGACCAATATTCATGTCTGCTGGAACTACAGTACTAGGCATGTTACCGTTAGCAGTAATACCAGGGAAAGGTGCTGAATTATATCAAGGGTTAGGGATTACCTTAACTGGGGGATTGGCCTTGTCTACATTACTAACACCTACAGTAGTTCCAGCATTGATGGGATTATTAGGAGACTTTAGGGGTCAAAAGCCGAAACCTTCTGAGGTGAATAAGAAAGAAGAATCCCGTGAAATGGTTAGAGTTGATTAATCTTATTGGTTACTGGGGAATATCGCAGTTGGTTATACGAATTAAGGTTGAAGGTTTAAGTCCGAAGTTCCCAGCTCAGAAGTTACCTATTGCCTAAAACCTTAATATTTTCCTTTGATTTCGTAAGTACTATAGTATGGTACGATAATCCCGATTGATCAGAATTATAATAAGGAGTACAAAAATGACATTGCACTTATTTGGAGCAGTTGCAGCAGATGGCAGTTCTGCGATTCAAGGGTCAGGAGAATGGAGTGACGTGCAACTTAGCTGGGTTTTTAGGCTAAAGACTGGGTATTCTTGTTAACTAGAATAGAAGAAACTCTTTTGTGCGGGAAGTAGAGATCGCCATGAAAGTAGCCACCACACCTGTTGAAACCAATCCCATTGTGTTGAGGATGCCCCCGGCATGGGCTATGGATGATGATCAATTTTTTGAGTTTTGTCAGATTAATCGAGATTTACGAATTGAGCGCACATTAGACGGAAAAATAATTGTTATGCCCCCCACAGGAGGTGAAACATCTCAAAAAAATTCCAACATTAATTTTCAGCTACAGTTGTGGAATCGCCAAACAAAGCTAGGCAAGGTATTTGAGTCTTCTGGTGGCTTTAAGCTGCCCAATGGTGCAGAACGTTCCCCTGATGCTTCTTGGGTCAAAAAAGACAGGTGGGAAGCCCTAACGCCTCAACAAAGGAAAAAGTTTATTCCTCTGTGCCCAGATTTTGTGATTGAGTTGCGCTCTCCCAGTGATAGGGTGAAGAGTCTTAAGGAAAAGATGGAAGAGTACAGGTCAAATGGCGCTCTGTTGGGGTGGTTGATTGAGCCAAATAGTCGTCAAGTATATATTTACCGTCCTGGGGTAGAAGTGGAGCAGTTGGACAATCCAGCTACGGTGAAGGGGGATGAATCAGTGCTGCCTGGTTTTGTCATGGTCATGGAAGAAGTTTGGGAAGGCTGAACAACGCTTTCATCCCATTGGAATACGCGATCAATGATTCCTAAAAAAAAATCGTGTAGGTTAAACATGTATCAGTAGAGTCATCATGTTGCACCAACTCCTCACCTGGATCATAGCCCTAGCCCTAACCCTATCCACTACCTTACTACCCATTGCTCCTGCCTCGGCTAACCCAGTCCAAACCGAGAACGTTGAGGTGCAATTGATCAGCGAAGTGATCAACATTCAACCTGGAACCCCCTTCTGGGTAGGACTACACTTCAACATCAATCCCGGCTGGCACACCTATTGGCGAAACCCTGGTGACTCTGGTCTTGGAGCTACCCTTAACTGGACTATACCCCCCGGCTTTGAAGTGGGAGACATCGTTTGGCCCTATCCCCAGCGGTTACCCCTTGAGCCATTAATGAACTTTGGCTATGAAGAAGAGGTTACCCTACTCAGCCAAATCACACCCCCAGCCAACCTAGCTACTCCCGATTCTCTCCAACTCCGAGTAAAAGCTGATTGGCTGGTCTGTGAAGTAAACTGTATTCCAGAAGAAGGCACCCTCAACCTCACCTTACCAATTACCTCTAGACCTACCTTAGTCAACCAACGGTGGGTACAGGTATTTGAGCAAGCCCGTCAAGCTCTACCCAAACCCTCCCCATGGAAAGTCACGGTGACTATCGAACCAAAAGACTTAACCCTGCAAGTTGAAGCCCCCGAAATGGAAGAGGCTCAAATCCAAGAGGTGACCTTTTTCCCACATCAAGACGGTATCATTAGCAACCCAGCGCCTCAAATCGCAGAACTTAATCAAGATGGAATCACCTTGCGATTAGAGCGAGGCTATCTTAGGAAACTCGACCCCATCACTGGAGTGCTAGTGATTCGAGAATCCCTAGACAACCAATCTGTAGTCCAAGCCTTCTCCATTGAAGCCGCAGTAAGCAATGAAATAGGCAAAACCGCCCCAACCCCAACCCAACCCCGATGGCAATTGCTCCTGCTAGCACTACTCGGAGGCATAATCCTAAACCTGATGCCCTGTGTCTTCCCAGTGCTATCCCTCAAAGCACTCAACATAGTCCAAAAATCCCAGAAAAGTCCCAAGCAAGTGAGACGCCATGCGATCGCATTCACTGTAGGCATTCTCGTCAGTTTTACCGTAGTGGCCAGTGTGCTATTAATTTTGCGATCGCTAGGGCAACAAATCGGTTGGGGATTCCAGCTACAATCCCCCGTTTTCGTTACCTTAATGGCATATCTAATGTTTGCCGTTGGCTTAAGCCTATCGGGAGTCTTTATCTTCGGTGCTTCCATCATGGGAATTGGGCAACGATTAACCACTCGCTCAGGATACATCGGGGAATTTTTCACAGGAGTCTTTGCCACCGTAGTCGCCACTCCCTGCACCGCACCATTCATGGCAACCGCCCTGGGAGTAGCCCTGACCCAATCCGTACCGATAGCGATCGCAATCTTTGAAATGCTCGGTCTTGGGCTAGCCCTGCCCTACCTAGCCATTAGCTTCACCCCAGGATTGCAGCGTATTTTACCCAAACCAGGAGCATGGATGGAAACCTTCCAACAGCTTCTGGCATTCCCCATGTACGCCGCCACCGCCTGGTTAATCTGGGTATTAGTCCAGCAAACTGGAACCAACGGTTTAGCAGCTGCCCTAACAGGACTAATCCTAATTGCCTTTGCCACTTGGTTGCACCAAAAAACCCGCCTACTCCCCCCTCTAGGAAAGCATCTTGGCTCAATCTGCGCCTTAGTCGCCCTAGGATTTTCCCTGAGCTTAGCCCAAGTTTCCAGCACCACTCCTACTGCACTGACCCATAATCAAAATAACGGCATCAAATGGCAAGGCTATACAGCTGAACGACTAGTTAAACTAAGGCAATCAGGAAGCCCAGTATTCCTGAATTTTTCAGCATCCTGGTGCATTACCTGTCTAGTTAATGAGCGTGTAGCCCTAAACCAGCCAGAAACCATAGCCGCCTTTGAGTCTAAAAAAATTGCCCTACTCAAAGCAGATTGGACTAATCGTGACCCAGCCATCACCAAAGCTCTAGAATCCTTCGGACGTAGTGGCGTACCCCTTTATGTATTGTATCCACCAGACTCAGAATTTACCCAGCCAATTATACTACCTCAGATTCTATCCCCAGAGCAAGTTCAACGTGCCATCAAAAAACTATAGCAAACGGAGTCAGGAGTCGGGAGTAGCGTAGGGTGCGTTAGGGGCGGGCGAGCCCTCATTTTCTGCCTCTAAACCAGTGTTAAGATAGCCAGCCCCGTAACGCACCATCGGGTCAAACAGCAAACAAGAGATGCACCCCAGCGGATTTGGGAGTAGGGAGTAGGGAATATGGCATCAAAAATTATCACAATTAATTTAGGATCCCTATATAAAATTTAGGTAGAATTTAATGAAATGGCAAATAACAAGTAACAAGTAATAATCAACAATCAACAATCAATAATCAACAATCAGCCATCAAAAAACATGAACAACTTTCTCAAAGTTAACGGTCAGAAAATTACCACTACTGGATTAGTAGCCCTAGCCTTAATTATCACTGGATGCCAGACTACTCCCCTCACCAAAGATGCCAAAAATACAAGTCAAGTATCCACCGCAATTGCAGCATCATCACCATTACAGATTGATGGAAAAGCACCAGAATTCACTGGAGTTGACAGCAACAATACCACCCACAAGCTCAGTGATTTCAAAGACAAAGTTGTAGTATTGGAATGGACTAATCATCAATGTCCCTTTGTCCGCAAACATTACAACAGCGGTAACATGCAGAAACTTCAGAAAGAAGCCACCAGCAAGGGAGTAGTCTGGTTATCTATTATCTCCTCAGCTCCAGGAAAGCAAGGTCATGTCACCCCTCAAAAAGCCAATGAATTGATTAAAAGCAGTAGCGCTAATCCCACAGCAGTAATTATAGACTCCGAAGGCACCATTGGTCGTCTATATCAGGCTCGCACTACACCCCATATGTATGTTATTGATACTGATGGAGTCTTAAAATACATGGGAGCAATTGATAATAAACCCTCAGCTAATCCAGCCGATGTAGAAACTGCTAGCAACTATGTCCAAGCTGCTGTGGATAGTGTTATTACTAATAAACCAGTAGAAACAACAGTCACTCAGCCTTACGGTTGCTCAGTTAAATATAATAGGTGAACTACCCCGACCTACTTCGTAGAGGTCGGGGCTTCCAGCTTCACGGAAGAACGCCTTAACTTGGACGGACGCCCACGTCTTGGTCTTACTTCTTCTCCACTGGCGTTGTCCCCCCCCGTCCCAGAGGAGGATAGCATTCTGATTCCTTCTGCCCTAATATTTTTTGCCGCATTACCATCTCTATCGTGGTGAGTTCCACAACTTGGACAAGTCCAAGTCCTTACGTCAAGTGGTAACTCTTTGATTTGATAATGACAATTAGAACAGGTCTTAGAACTGGGGAACCACCGATTTATCTCTACCAATACTTTCCCTTCTTTTTCGCATTTGTAAGAAAGGAAATTGACAAAGGTTCCCCAGCCCAGATCAGAAATTGCTTTAGCTAATTTATGGTTACGAACCATGCCCTTGACATTCAGGTTTTCGACTACCACTACTTGGTTCTGATCTACTATCTTTCTAGACAGCTTATGTAGGTAGTCTTGGCGGACATTTCCAATTCGCTCGTATACCTTAGCTACAATCTTTCTGGCCTTTTTACGCCCACTGCTGCCTTTTTTCTTTCGAGCAGCAATACGCTGTTTTTTGGCTAACTTCTTTTCATACTTAGCCAGATGCTTGGGATTACTGAACTTAGAGGTCTTTTCACCGTCATAGGTAATCGCCAAATCTTTGATACCTAAGTCAATACCGATCACCTTAGGTGCGCTTGACCTAGGCGAATTAAATTCGCCTAGGTCAAGCGCACCTCCGTTCTTTAACAGCTTCACTCCATCACCCTCGTACTCCATTAACACAGAAGCATAATATTTTCCGGAAGGAGTTTTACTGACTGTCACAGTTTTAAATTCTCCATCCAGTGGTCGGTGAATTACTGCCTTGACAATTCCTAGTTTTCCAGGGAATTTAAGGCAATCTCCTACCTGTTTTACGTTTTGAGGATACTGGATTGATTGACGGTGATGGTACGACTTGAATCTAGGATATTTTGCTCTTCCCTCAAAAAAATTTTGGTAAGCACGACTAAGATTGAGACTCACGGATTGCAGAACCTGAGAGTAACAATCTTTCAGCCATTCAGTCTCCTTTTGTTTCTTGAGCTTTGGCAACATAGAGTTGAGTGCAGATTGCTTTAGCCCAAAGCCAGTTTCTTTATAGGTTTCTATGCACTGATTCAAGGCATAGTTCCACCACCAGCGAGCACATCCAAAATGCTGAGCTAATACTTGAACTTGTTCTTGCGTGGGATAAATTCTAACTTTGACGGCTTTATGTTTCACTGCACTCAACCTTGTTATCGACCTTGCTTAATATTATATGTATTTAGTAGTAATATGTCAAGGGATAAGATGAATTTCCTGGCTCGCTATCCATCCCGGAGACGAAACCTTAGAATAGGGCAGCCTTAATCAATAAGTTTTAAACCTTTTATGCATAGCCGACCAACCATAAAGGCTGCCCTATTCTTGCGGTAACTTCTAACCCAACCTACAACGCACGAGGTTGGGGAATTCCGCGAGTTTTGTTAAAAACAATAGTTAAAGGGTAAATGTTGAAGGTTATTTGTAAGCATATGCGCTACGGGCAGGCTACGCGAACAGCTGTCAGCTGTCAGCCGTGAGCTTAAAATAACATTGAAAGTCTGGGGAAAAGCCCATATAAGCATATGCGCTACGGGCACCCTGCTTGAAGTGCGTGGCGTTAGCGGTCAGCTATCATGCAGACTCAATTCAGATTAAAAGAATGGTTACTTGTTGTCTTGATCCAGTCGCTCATGGTTTAAAGTTACCGTAAGA
Organism: Moorena sp. SIO1G6; assembly: GCF_010672795.1. Classification (NCBI taxonomy): domain Bacteria; kingdom Bacillati; phylum Cyanobacteriota; class Cyanophyceae; order Coleofasciculales; family Coleofasciculaceae; genus Moorena; species Moorena sp. SIO1G6. The sequence goes on along the minus strand of NZ_JAAHFZ010000035.1, from coordinate 39,148 downwards.
GAGTGGAGCCTTATTACAAAAGACTTAAACCTTTTACCTATAACCTGCCGACTCCGACTATAAAGGCTCCAATTAGAGTCGATGTCCCCTATTACGGGGAGCACCTCTCCTTCAGAACCGTGCATGAAACTTTCGCCTCACACGGCTCCTAGATATCCTTAGCTGAGGTGCGACCCAGGGGCAGTTTATCTGCCCATTGGAAAGCGCACCTCGCTTTTGCTCCAATGTATTTGCTGGTGGCAGCTTTGGTGAACTGCTGATAGGTTCTTTTTTGACCAGTTGTCGTGGTTTCCATCTATGTGATGAAGATGTACATCCTCGTCTTCGATCAACCTCAACCCGCAATATCCGCAGGAATGGTTTTGCTTTTTCAAAGCTTCTGACGTAGCATCGGAGTATAATCGGGAATTTCGATTACTCCAGTATACCAGGTCGCCGTCGTAGGGTGACTTGGTGCCCCTTACGTTTACGTGTTGGTTTTGTTTGTACCCCACTTTTGGGAATGCCTTTTTGCATAGTTCTGTAGCTCTATACCGACTTACTTTCTTTTCCTTTCGGAACTTTCGGTGGGCAGTGTTGCCCATGAACCATAAGGAATCCCTGCTGCTGTTCATATCACAGCTACTATGGTAGTTTCGCCAACCGCGCACGATGGGTGCTAGTTTCGTTGCTTTTATTTCAGCACCATAATTCGAGCTGTTGACCACAGTTTTAATCTTCTTCCGGATGTTTCGGTGGTTTTCCTCTGAGGGAATTGACCGAAACTTTCCGTTTTTCTGGAGGAGGAAATTCCAGCCACGGAGACGAAACCTTAGAATAAAGAAGCCTTAATTAATAATTTTTAACCCTTTTTTGCATAGTCTGTCCCCTGTAAAGGCTTCTTTATTATTACGGTAACTTCATAGGAAGTCAAACCCGTCTGTCGTTTTAGTTAACTTGGTCTTTTCTTCACTGATTTCCATTCCGCGCTCTGCTAGGAAGGCTTTAACTTTGTCTAGTATCTTCTCAGCATTGTCTTTTGGCTTAAGGATGAACACCATATCGTCGGCATATCTCAGACTGGTGTGTATGTCCTCTATTCCGTCGAGTGCGATGTTGGCTAATAAGGGACTCACTACTCCCCCTTGAGGTGTGCCTTGCTCCGGAAACTCGGGATTTACTCCTGCTTTAAGACATCGGAATATTCCCTTTTTGATAGCTGCCGGGGCTATGACGCGCTCCATGATGGAGTTATGTGAGATACGGTCAAAGCATTTTTTGATGTCTAATTCGATCACCCTTTTGTTGATTCCGTTTTTGTCCGATTTTAGATGTAGCTGTAAGCGTTTTTGTACGTCTTGAGCACATCTACCGGTGCGGAATCCGTAGCTATCTCCGCTAAAACCTGCTTCATGAGCTGGTTCTAGCGCAAACTTAATTAGACATTGCCAGGCTCGGTCAGCGATAGTTGGTATTTTCAACATTCTTACTTTTCCATTCTTTTTCGGGATTGGAATTTCACGAACTCGGCTATGCTTCCAGTCAGAGGCATGGTCGTTCAATGTTTCTACCAGTTCCATTCGCTGTCTGTAGTTGAGGCTTGACAGGCCATCAACTCCAGCCGTCTTTTTCCCTTTATTCAATTGTGTGACTTGACGGACAGCCAAAAGTTGTGCTGCACGGGATTTCAGAATCAGTTTTTGTAAAGACCGCGCCTTCTTCAGGTCACCATCTCGAATCGCTTTGAACACTCGCTTTTGTAGGCGGAATAAGTCTTGGCGGAGTTTTTTCCACTTTTGACTTTTCCAGAGGTCGCTATATCTATTGGACATGCGTCTACCTATACTCTCCTAGAGTTTGTGTTTTCTGGATACCCGCAGTCAGTTATTCGACTGCATCTTACCCGACAGTGAGGATTAAGTTTGGCATAACTTACTGAGGTTTCGACCTTTCCCCAGACTCTTTTTGCTGTCGTTTTTACTCGTTCCAACTGTTAGATTGTTTTGACGATTTAGGGCAGTCCGGAGATGAAACCTTAGAATAGTGGAGCCTTACTACAAAATTTTTAACCCTTTTACCCATAGCCGACTAACTATAAAGGCTCCACTATTCTTGCGGTAACTTCTAACCATTTTGCCTATCCTCTTCTCAGAGATTACGATTACCAGAAAGAAAGCATCGTGAGAATAAAAGGATAAAGTCTCGCATATTCTCTTCAGATTGCGGCTTGACCGTCAGACACTTTTTAAGGACTTTTGTTAATCTACCCATGTCGCCTCCCTTTTAGCGGCAGTGTGGCACATCTGATTTACCTCTGATTCCGCCCTGATGCCAGCGTCACTCTGGTGGGTTGCCGCCCACCTCGGTGTGGCCAGATAAGGAGTCACTTGTCTCTTCAAGGGGTGGACTTTCACCACCATTCAACAGTTAGTTGGGTTTTGAAGATTACTCTTCGCGCCCCTAGCTCATACCCCTCCCTACTACGGGAGGCTCCTTAGCTAGAACGAGCCGCACCTCTCTAAGGTTTCGTCTCCGGGGAAACCACGGCAGTTGCTCATGGGGGAACCCCCAAGACCGCGCTGCATTACTTATTCAAAAGCTGTTCGGTGTAGCTTGCCCAAGCGCCCATAAGCTGATAGATGATAGCTGATAGGTGACGTAACTCAACATTACGACGGTTTGCATAACTATGAGGTACAGTAACAACAATGAGCAAACCAGTTACAGGGTAAGCGCATCTTGTCAATAAACCGGGGGTAGTTCTCAATAAACCCAGTATTATTGTGCTTATTGACAATAGATTTTATACATATAGTGTTCATTAAATTAAATAAACACTATATGTAGGAATAAAAAAATTAGATGCGTTTACCCTGGCCGTAGTATCGAAGAAACCTGATTTAACCTAAACAACCTATCCCTAAAATTAAAAATATTTAAAAATTTGCATAAAAGTAAAATAAAATACTGATAACTAAATATGGGTTATTTTTAGTGTGTGTCGAGTTACTAAGATTATCATTATCTTTAAGTAATTGATAGGAGTTATTATGATTTACTTAGCTTTAATAATAGGTTTAATCCAAATAATAGCAGCTTTTATAATGATAGCAGGTCTATCTTGGTTTGTTGCCAATTTTAGCTTACTATTATTATTTATTTTTTTTGAGACTGACAAGATAATCCCTTGGGTATATATATTGTCGTTTTTAATTACATTATATTTTCTAAGAAATATATTTGATCAACCACTTTCACTTATAGGACAAACATTTTTAAAAATATATGAAGAGGTTAAACAGATTAGAGTAAGTAATTTTTATTTGATCTTGGCAGTTTCTGGGATTTTTATAACTATTTTATATAAGTTAGGGTTTCATAAAGAGGCTTTAATATTAAGTCTTGTTAGTCTTGTTATATGGTTATTGTATTTATTTATTATATGGTCTCAGGATAAGAGTAAGAATTAATAATCTTAGGTTTATTGAATAAATTAAATCTATTGTGATTACTGTTTGACAATCTCATAGAGGTTTATTCTGCTAAAGACACTTCTTATTCAATTCTCGGAGAACTTGGACTAACGGAAGTTTTTTTTAAACTCTTGGAGCTATTAATGCTGAAAGTAGTTGTAGATATTACCATTCGTACCTTACTAACTAGGATAAAATCCCCAACCATACTATAAGTACTGGTTGGGGACTGAGTACAGCGGTTTGCAATTGAGTTAGGTACAAATTCTTGGGTTTTAGGAAGCAGGGACTTCGGAGCAGGGAAGTCGGAAGTCGGAAGTGGGCAAACAATCCTGTGTACCTGATAGTTATGCAAACCGCCGTATTCTAAGCTGATGTGCATTTAAATTGGTTGTTCCCTGTTCCCTGTTCCCTTTTCCCTGTTCCCTTTGAGCAATTTAGGTATCCCAATCTAAATGCTGAACAGCTTAATACTTATCTCTTTTATTAAAAAGCTGACAGCTGACGGCTGAATGCTTACAGATTGGCTGTATCTCTAACTACTTGTAAAAACTGCTCAAGAGTAGGACAAGGATTAGTAATACGCCATGCGATCGCTAACACAATCTCTGCTGTAGAAGGTTGTACTGAGCGATACACTACCCCATCTCGACGAAAACGTCTGATCGAATTGGGCAATAGAGCAATTCCCATACCCGCTGCCACAAATCCCAACATCAGTTGGGTTTCATTGGTTACTTGACTCACCTCAGGAGTAAAGCCAGCCTGGTGACAAACACGAATCACCGCCGAATATAAACCACATTGATCAGTATTTAATCCCAGAATAAACGGTTCATCCTGGAGTTGCTGTAGTTGCACCTGATCTTGACTAGCTAGGGGATGAGTTTCAGATACCGCCAACACCAAAGGTTCTCGCAGAATCGTTTCCACCATCAGTGATTCATCCACCTTGCGAGGCACAATAAAACCCAAATCAATCCGTTGCTCCAACAATGCCTGAACTTGTTCCCCAGTTGACATCTCCTTCGCCACAATGTGTACATCAGGGAATTGCTGCTTATAAGCTTGAATCGATAACGGGACAATATCAGCTGAAGAAAACCCCTCAAACCCCAAGATAATCTGGCCAATTTCCCCACGACTAGCTCGCTGAGTCACTTGGACACCCAAATCCACCTGCTTGAGGATCCTTCGCGCCTCTAACACCAACGCCCTACCAGCTTCAGTTAGTTGAATCTGGGGCTTGGTACGATGAAAAAGCTGTACCCCCAAGCTTTCCTCAAGGCGTTTAATTTGACGACTCAGAGGCGGTTGAGCAATATGAAGCCGCTCTGCAGCTCGCCCAAAATTCATCTCTTCCGCCACGACCAGAAAAGTCTTAAGATGATTAAGTTCAATGTTAGATAGCATCAGTCATACCTTTCGAGGTATCAAGTCCCTCCAAAAATTATATTAGACAAAATTCAAATTACTACCTAAGCTAGTAATATAAGCTTCTATGGAGTAAAAACATCAAGTAATTAAGAGCATAAACTGCGTTACCAAATTCTAGAATTAGCCAGGGTAATAGCTCCTAGTTAATAGGTAATTTATAAAACTATAGTTGAGAGGATAAAGATAGTCATAAAGTGCGAATTAATTGCTTATTTATTCAACACTAGATATCAAATTTTTGCTTGGTATTGATATCTAGTTTGACCTAGTGGTGCGTTACGGGACGGGCTTTACCAACGCTTACTACCAGGTGGAAAATGAGTTCGAGCCCTTCGGTGGTGCGTTACGGGGCTATTGGCTACGAAGTTGAAATGATGGCAAGGCGCACCCCTAACGCACCCTACACACTTTAACCTTCAACCTGTAAACCTTCAACCTGTAAACCTTCAACCTGTAAACCTTCAACTTATCAACTTTAAACCTATCAACTTTAAACCTTCAAATAACTAACTATGAACGAACTATCACCCTCAATGGGATTAAAAGAAGCAATAGAAAAGCGTCGTGCTGCCCGTTCATTTCGTCCTGATCCAATTCCCAAAGAAATCTTAACAGAAATTTTTCGCTTAGGAGTGCGATCGCCTTCCGGTTTTAATTTACAACCCTGGCGCTTTATAGTCGTACAAGAGGAAGCTAACAAAGAAAAATTAAGAGCCTGTGCCTTTGATCAGCGTCAAGTAACAGAAGCTCCAGTTGTATTAATTTGTTGTGGCGATAGCCGAGTTAATCAAACCGATTACATTGAATCGGTGATTGAACTTGGTAAAGATGCTGGTGGAGTCAATGATGCTTATGCAGATATTATGCGTAGCTCCATTCCTCAATTGTTTGAGTATCATCCCTCGTTTCAATCCACCGAAGCCTGGACAAATCGTCACACTATGTTAGCCGTTGCTCATTTAATGATTGTGGCAAAAAGCTTTGGGGTTGATACCTGTCCCATGGAAGGATTTGTGTCTGCTCAAATTAAAGAAGCATTTAACATTCCTGCGGAAGTAGATGTGTGTTGTTTACTCCCCATGGGATACGCCGCTGAACCCTGTCTTGATGCAGTCGCTCATGGGGGAAACCCCCAAGACCGCGCTGCATCGCTTTAAACTCTATGGTGGACGGTTTTATATCGAACAAGTTTACTATGGGGAGAGCTTTGGAGAATCATTCCAAGTGTAGTACTCCTCAAAGTTTATTAATGACTAATTACAAGATTTGGAAACAAACCCGATGACTGTAACCACAAACAATCAGAAAGTAATCAAAATTCGTAAATCCTCTGAAAGAGGACATGCTAATTACGGTTGGCTTGATTCTTACCACACCTTTTCCTTTGCCAACTATTACGACCCCGCTCATATGGGATTTCGTAAACTGCGGGTAATTAATCAAGACCGGATTAAAGGTGGAAGTGGCTTTGGAACTCACTCCCATAGAGATATGGAAATTATTTCCTATGTCCTAGAAGGAGCCCTTGAGCACAAAGATACCCTTGGCAATACAACAGTTATTCGTCCTGGTGAAGTGCAACGGATGAGTGCAGGAAAAGGTATTGCCCACAGTGAGTATAATTATTCAGCCGCTGACATCGCCCATTTTCTGCAAATCTGGATTTTACCGAATCAAACTCGATTAACACCAAGCTACGAGCAGAAATTTTATGCACCAGAAGAAAAGCAGAATCAATTAAGATTAGTTGCTTCACAGGACGGACGAGATGGTTCTGTGAGCATTCATCAAGATGTTAATGTCTATGCCACAAACCTGGATGCTGGTGCATCAGTAATTTACCAAGCTAATCAAGATCGTCATATTTGGGTACAAGTAGCACGAGGTCAGGTTAAGTTAGATAATTACTTGCTACAAGCTGGTGATGGTGCTGCTATTTCTCAAGCAGAATCTGTGATATTAGTGGGTCAAGAGCAAGCAGAGGTGTTGCTGTTTGATTTGGCCTGAATCCAGTGAGCATCTGTAAATCTGAAGTTACCGGTTTTCTATTGGCTAAAACCTTGATTGTTAATTTCACCTGGGTAAGTCCTATCGCCATTCTTGATAGCGGTAAACAAAAAGGGTTTCAGGCTAGATTGCCCCTGGTGACAGCTTGGCTAGTTCTACTCCTGATCGATCAAACTCCATCGAAGATCGGACTATTAATCCAAGCTACTAGAGCAAAGCGGGTTCCTCGTGTAACGGGCTGTACCTGGTGAATCCAACTGGATGGGAAGAGTGTTGCTGAGCCTTGCTCTGTGCTAGCCACTTGTCCAGCTTTCCTAAAGATGAGACTTCCCCCCTCATAGTCTTCAGGTGGGCTAAGTTGAACGACAATGCTGATACGGCGTCCACCAATTACACCTTTGTTGACATCAGTATGTTCCTTATAATGACCTCCGATCCCGTAACGTAGGAGAACAATTGGTTCTGAAAATTCCCTCTCAATGTTGAAGTTGAATACCTCATTAGCCTGATCTGCACATGCGATTAGGCGTTGATAAAGCCAACTATACTCAGTTAATTGAGGGATCTTGAGAAGATGTGCCCATCGATAAGAACGGTCAATTACTTGCTTAGAGTAGTCATGACCGACACGAATTTTTGCTTCTTCCAACTCGTGCTTCGCTGCATCTTCAACCAGATCAACACACTCTCCAATAGAGAGAACTCCAGGGAAGGTCATTAAATGTTGATGAGGGGGTTGAGGGCTTACAACAATAGACATCAGATAATTTCCTATGGGACAATTTAATGTTTTATAGAGAGAAAAGCTACAAGAGTCCGTCGTTCCCCTCGGACAACAGGAGTCACCTCGTGGAGTAGATCACCTGCACTGAGTACCATCTGAGTTGACAAAGGATGATATACATAGGAAGACCCTCCTTCATCATAAACAACTAGATCGCCACCTTCATCAGCTTCCTGAAGATGAATAATAATTGCTAAATGTCGCAGTGGATCGGAATCATTATCATAGTGAGCACCAATATAGCCTCCAGGTCTCATAACATTCAACTGAATGCGTCGAATTTCTAGAAATTTAGCACAGGTTATGAACTGAAAAAAGGCCTTCATTGGCTCCTTCAGGAGGATATTTTCAATCACTGTGGCAGTAGAGGTAAGAGTTTGTAGATAAGGTGTATCGGTCTTCAGACGACCCACTTCTAAGTTGTGAGTTTCCCCTCTGTCACCCACAGTAACTGAGCTAGTAGCAGTCTTGCGGGAAATATTAAGAATACATTGATAGTCTTCAGCGGTCATTGGAGTTTCATTAAGGGATAGAACCAAGACTCCATACTTGGCAAACTTATAGCGCAAATCACTATACTGAGAACTAAGCTCCAACATCTAAGTTTCTTCTAGCCTCTAAAAACTCTTTCTTGAACACCAAAACCTCCAGGATGGTTAAGCTGAAGATGTAGAGCATAAGACTGATAGCATAAAATCTATTCTTCAGTCAACTTTTACCCTGGCTTGATCATACAATCACTAGACTGATAGCATAAAATCCATTCTTCAGTCAACTTTCCCCCTGGTTTGATCATACAATCACTCAATATTCCTGGGCATCACTATTGAATCATGTTTCGGTAAAACCCAAAATCTCGATTTTACCGAGTCAAACAACACAACTGAGATGCACCCATTATTAATAGCGGTAAACATAGATAGTGTGTAGGAAACATTGCTGTATTCCTACACACTAGTTTTGATTTATATTGTCTATTCAGATGATAACTAATAATATGACTACGTTCTGGTAATAGGTAATAGGTAATAGGTAATGTGTAATGGGTAATGGATAATGGATAATAGATAATGGATAATGGGAAATGGGTAATAGTAAGCCAATAACCAATGACCAATAACCAATGCCCAATTACCAAGTAACTATCTTTAGCCTTCTTTTCCCTCAGTCTTATGACTAGGATTTTTTACCTTGGCGTTTCTGTACTGACGTTAACCCCATAACTCCGAACGCAAACAGCGTACCTACTAAAGTTCCTGGTTCTGGTGTGGATACACTGCCTGATGCTGGACTCGGTGTGTATGTGAGTCCCTTGAGAACAAAGACCACATCGTTAAAGTCTTGGTCTCCTGACTCATGGGCTTGCTCTGATATCCAATCGTCTTCAAATCCTAGCATCACAAACTTTTCCCCTCCAAATTCAACTTCATAACCCAAGAGATGATGAATCCGTCGAGATTGAATCTGCCGAGCTTGAATTCGTCGCGGATTTTTTCCCGATTGGAACCAAAGTACTTGTCGTTTTCACGATTATCATTGTACCCATCGGACTTTATGAAAAACTCAATAAAGGTGTCACCGACAAAATTCCCCAGATTTACACCTTGACCAAGTGCCAAAAGACCATCGTCGTTAGGGAGAATGCTCAAGGGAGAGGAAACATCATCAAAAACTATTTCTTTACTGTTACCATTATCCACAGAATAGAATAGTTGATTTCTGAAACCGGCTCCTTCGTTGATAAAAAAGACTTCCACATCGTTGGCACCACTTTCCCAGCGCAGAAAATTAAAATCGATTTCAGGCAAATCCTCTTGATTTATCATTAATCTTTCTTCATTTACGAAATCGTTAAAGTATTACCACTGCTCATAGGTTAGTTTTGGTACGTAATTCCCTGAATTGCTATACTGTTGATTGTATTCTTGCTCAGATACATTTGCAGATGCTTGATTGGCAGAATACAAAACTCCTAAAACAGTAGCGGTCGCCATTAATCCAGAAAGCAGTTTATATTTAATGAAATTGACTTAACTGATTAGACACTTCGTGGTTGTATAAATTAGGGAGTATAGAGCTGTTTTGTCTGTGCATTCCCTCTTATTTATCAGTGTCTCTGTCCGATGTATAGCGTTTCCTTTATGATTCGTGAAATATATTGGCCGAAGCTATCGCTATAACCCAAGCCCTGCAAGGATTTACGATTTTACCAATTTTACAAATGATTTAGGATTGCTATATGCGATCGCGTTTATGAAGATTTGATGCCAGGTTTAACTTTTGTATAAATTTTAAGGATGATAGCTGAATGCTTACGCTAGGAGTATTATGGTTGTTCCTGAGATTGTTGCAGCCACCCTTGGCAGTACTGAATCAGGGTCCCAATGCGATCGCATACTCCCTTCTGCCTTAATTTGGCTGTCTGGGCACTCCGGGATGCCTGCAGAAGCATCAGGTCATTTTCCAATAATCGGATCTGTTTGTGAATTTCCGTTTTTAGGGACTGCCATCGAGAGGCATAATCCAGAGGTATGTCTGAGGCACTAATACTAGCGATCTGAGTGATGAACAGCCCCTTTAGTGCTTGAAACTGCTCCTGAATTGCTGATCGGGCCACATCATCAGCGCCAACTTGGTAGTACATTTGTTCTAGGGCTGCTTGGAATTCCCGTAATGCTTGATTATGTGATTGAGATAACATTGTGAGCCCTATTAGCGTAAAATTATAAATGTAAAGAATTTTTTCTTTTTAAAGACAGGGCAGTTACCAAACCAACAATTTGGCTCTGCCACTTAAATATTGGAGGAAGCTTCCATCTCTTTGAACTTGAGCATCCGGACAGCATTCTGGCTTGACGAAAAAGGAGGGTGAGAGGAAGCTTTACTTAAACCGACTGCTGAGAAGGGTTTGGCTGCATCGACAAGCTTGCCACCCTTCTGAGTCAGTACTCATTTTGGTAGACTTCGGTTTTCCTAGACTCCGGTATCTATTTTTTCTCTGAGGGGCAAATAATTATGGACGCGATCGCCACCTACTCTATTTTGAATTTTAACGTCGAGATTCCTGACTGGCTGCAAGATTGCTTAAGAGCCGCTTCATCAGCGGCAGAGGAACCAGTCGGTGATCATACTTTGTTAATCGCTGAGGCATTTAAATTTGCTTACCAACTCCATCAAGGCCAGTCCCGCAAATCAGGAGAGCCTTACATTGCCCATCCTGTTGCAGTGGCTGATTTATTAAGGGATTTGGGAGGCAACTCTACTATGATAGCGGCTGGATTCCTCCATGATGTAGTTGAAGATACGGAAATTACTCCAGAAGAAATAGAATCCCGGTTCGGAGTGGAGGTACGAAATTTAGTAGAAGGGGTAACCAAACTATCTAAATTCAACTTCTCGAGTAAAACTGAGCGTCAAGCCGAGAACTTCCGCCGGATGTTCCTGGCCATGGCAGCAGATATTAGGGTAATCGTTGTCAAACTGGCAGATCGATTACATAATATGCGGACGTTGGAATACTTGAAGCCACAAAAACAGGGTCAGATTGCCCAAGAAACTCGAGATATCTTTGCCCCCCTAGCCAATAGGTTAGGAATTGGTTGCTTCAAGTGGGAACTAGAAGATTTAGCCTTTAAGTATCTCGAAAGGGATGCTTATCGGGAAATTCAGTCGTTGGTAGCAGAAAGACGCTCAGACCGGGAACAGCGCCTCAAGGAAGTCTCAGAACTTTTGCGAGAGCGCATTCAGAAAACCGGTGTTCATTGCGTTGATATTAGTAGTCGCCCCAAGCACCTGTATGGAATATATCAGAAAATGCAGCGGCAGAACAAGGGGTTTCATGAAATCTATGATATTGCTGCAATGCGCGTGATTGTGGAAACCAAAGAGGAATGCTACCGAGCCTTAGCGGTTGTTCATGATCTGTTTAGACCAATTCCAGGTCGGTTTAAAGATTATATTGGTTTACCTAAACCTAATCGCTATCAATCCCTCCATACCGGAGTGATTGGGTTTAATGGTCGCCCGATTGAAGTCCAAATTCGCACCCTGGAAATGCACCATGTGGCGGAATGGGGTATTGCTGCTCACTGGAAGTATAAGGAAACCGGTGGCTCTAATACCACCAAATTCACGGCTGATGATGAAAAGCTGACTTGGCTGCGGCAGTTATTGGAATGGCAGAAAGACCTCAAAGATGCTCAGGAATACATGGAAAACATCAAAGATAACTTATTTGATGAAGATGTCTATGTATTTACACCAGATGGTGACGTAGTTGCTTTGAGCCGGGGAGCAACGGCCGTAGACTTCGCCTATCGGATTCATACCGAGGTGGGAAACCATTGTGCTGGTGTACGAGTTAATGGCGAATGGCGGGTACTCGATTGTCCTCTCAAGAATGGGGATATTGTAGAAATTATCACCACCAAAAACGCTCACCCTAGTCTAGATTGGCTCAACTTTGTGGTAACAGCCAGTGCCAGAAATCGTATTCGGCAATGGTTTAAGCGATCGCATCGGGAAGAAAATGTGGCTCGGGGTCGGGAACTCTTAGAGAAGGAACTTGGGAAAAAAGGATTTGAAGCCTTGCTCAAATCAGCACCAATGCAAATTGTGGCGGAGCGCTGTAACTACCACAAAGTAGAGGATTTACTGGCTGGCCTGGGTCATGGTGCAGTGACACTCAACTTTGTAGTGAAACGACTAAGGGAAGAACTACACGCTGGTTTAGACAATCAGCCAGAAGAAAGTGAAGTTATCCAACAGTATTCTAGCTCTACCCCCATTAATCTCCAATCCCAACTTCCTAGTAAGACACATCCTATTGCTGGTGTAGAAGGACTACTGTATCGCCTGGCTGCATGTTGTAACCCCTTACCGGGAGAATCTATTATTGGGGTAGTCACTCGCACTAAGGGGATTTCCATTCATCGGCAAGGATGTGTGAATGTGGAAAATGTTTTAGGAGAAAGACTAGTACCGGTCAGCTGGAATCCCACTGATGTCGATAACGGACGTCCCCAAACCTACCCGGTAAATGTGCAAATTGAAGTCATTGACCGGGTTGGTGTCTTCAAAGACATTCTCTCTCGCTTAAGTGACCAAAACATTAATGTCCGTAAAGCTCAAGTCAAAACTCAGTATGGCAAACCAGCTCTAATTGACCTGTGCATTGATATTCTCGATCACCAACAACTCAACTGCAGCTTTGCCAAAATCCAACAAATGAGCGATGTGTTAAATATCCGACGTGTTTCTCAGGTGGAGGAATGTAATTGAAGGTAATAAGCTTAGGAGGTAATAAGCTTAGGAGGTAATAAGCTTAGGAGGTTAGGAGGTTGAAGGTTAGGAGGTTTAAGGTTAGGAGGTTGAAAGTTAGGAGGTTGAAAGTTAGAAGGTTAACAATCAACAGTCAAGATTTAACTCAACAGTCAAGATTCAACAGTCAAGATTCAACAGTCAAGATTCAACTCAACAGTCAAGATTCAACAAACCACTTGTTTTTCTTCTGAACGTCGTCTAGGCACTTCATAGGTGAAGAAATCATGGGCTAAGATGGTATTTGGGAAAATTGCCCGTGCTTCTTGAAGCAAATCATCTAACCTCAGGGGGTTTCCTGGAGCATAACGAGGACTGAAATGGGTCATAATTAGCTGTTTGACTCCTGCACCAAGGGCAACTTGAGCTGCCATGGTAGAAGTAGAATGTAAGCGCTCAATAGCCATCTGAGCGTCTTGATGGGCAAAAGTAGCTTCGTGAATCAACACATCTCCATCCTTTGCTAGTTCAATAGCCTGCTCACAGAAGATAGTATCGGTACAATAAACCACTTTACGACCAGTTTCGGGTACTCCACACAAGTCAATACCCTGAATCTTACGCCCATTAGGTAGGGTAATCGTTTCTCCCCGTTTGAGTTTACCGTAAAGAGGACCAGACGGAATTCCTAATGCGATCGCTTTTTCGACATTAAACCTGCCCGGTCGGTCTTTTTCACATATTCGATAGCCAAAGGCTGGCACACGATGCTCCAGGGGTAGACAGCTAACGGTAAATTCCTGGTCTTCGTAGACTAAACCAGGTTTTATTGTGTGAACCTTGAAGGGGAATGCCAAATGGGTGCGAGAGTATTTTAGGCAAGCTTGGAGATAACTATCTAAACCTGGTGGTCCATAAATATCAACCCTGTCGATGTTTCCCGCTAAGCCACAGCTTGCCAACAGACCTGGCATACCAAAAATATGGTCGCCGTGGAGGTGGGTAATGAACATTCGTCTGATCTGGCTGGTTTTCAGGTCACTCCGCAAAAGTTGATGCTGAGTACCTTCGCCACAGTCAAACAGCCAGACTTCTGCACGCTGAGGTAAGCGCAGCGCTACACTGGACACATTGCGCGATCGCGTTGGGACTCCGGAGCTAGTTCCTAAAAATGTAATTTCCACGCAGCCTGTTTTTGAATGTTCTTGTCTTGACTCTTCTATATATAGTACACAGCCTGAGTCCGATAGTCTCGAAGAGTGGGTAGGATATCACCGGGTCAGCCATCAGCTTTCAGCTTTCAGCTATCAGCCATCAGCTATCAGCTATCAGCTATCAGATTTCAGCTTTCAGATTTCTGCTTTCTGCTATCAGCTATCAGCTATCAGCCATCAGCTATCAGCTATCAGCTTTCTGCTATCAGCCATCAGCTTTCAGCTTTCTGCTATCAGCCATCAGCTTTCAGCTTTCTGCTATCAGCTTTCTGCTATCAGCTTTCTGCTATCAGCTTTCTGCTATCAGCTTTCTGCTATCAGCTTTCTGCTATCAGCTTTCTGCTATCAGCTTTCTGCTATCAGCTTTCTGCATATGCTTAGATGGACTTTCCTGGTGACTTTCAATTCTCATTAATCTCGAAAATTATAGCGTTGATCACAGTCATGAGGTACAGTATTATTTGAAGCTGATTCCCTGTCTTGATGCAGCGCATCCCTATTACCCATTACCCATTACCTATTACCTATTACCTATTACCTATTACCCATTACCCATTACCTATTACCCATTACCTATTACCTATTACCTATTACCCATTACCTATTACCTAAAATCCCGAAATTGTGTACCTCATAGCTATGAGAATTGCTATATACCGTTCCCGTAGCGTGGCCATAGGCCAAACAGGTTTATTTCAAGCTGACGGCTGACAGCACCTCAAGTAGCGTGAGCTTTCAGCTGAGGGCTGAGGGCTGAGGGCTGAGGGCTGATTGCTTACAACAAATCAAAAAATAAATTTAGTTTTTAACATTGGTACTACGATACTATTGTTGTTACTGTTGTGTTCTGGAGATATAATTACAAATAGACCGGGAGTGATGGAGATATTGTCATTAATTTGGTAGCGATAAAAGGTTTCTAAGTGGATAGATACATCCAAATCTTGACGACTGTTAATATCATTTTCAGCTAGTCTAGGAGGCATTCCAAACACGAAACCTAATTCATTGCCTTCTTTGCCTAAATCGGGAAATGCCATGGTGATAGCCCAAGTCCAGATATCAGCTTTAGCCCCCTTTGAGCCATCCAAACCGCTTTGGCGGGGAGAGGATTCGGCGTTGGCATTGATATAACTAAGCCAACCCCCAAGGGCAAAACCAGGACTAAGTCGATATCTCCCTTGTAAGCCAAACCCATTAGCGGAGGTGGCGGTTTGATCACCAAAGGGTGCTTGGGAAAATTGACTGCCAGTACTGCCAGTGACATCAATTCCTGAGTTGGGTTCAGGAGAATAGTAATGGACATAATTCAATCCAATCCCTAAGCGCTGATTTGGTGTTAAGGTTAGCTGAGTAAAAGCACCAAATTGACCATTAAATAGTCCATTACCTTCGGTGGGATTAGAGATACTAGCGGCACTACCTAGATAAGCTAAACTGATTCTAATGGAGTCATTAAATTGATAACGAATAGCAGCTCCACCACCTTCAGCTAGGCGATAAACGGGGTTATGTACTCCAAAACGGGAGAGGGCTGAGACGGGATTGAGGGGGTCAGTAATCTCATCGGCTGACAGACCGGCTGCTGCAATATGGGCTTGAATGCGATCGCTAATCGGGAATCGGTAATATAGTTCGGTTAAGACAAATTCCTGGTCAGTATCTGTCTCAAAGTCATAGAGGGTCATGTCTGTGCCATCAAGGGGGTTATTAAATTCAGGCACATCGGTGGTATCGATTCTAGTGCGTAACAGGTCTTTACCGGTGAAACTGGTATCAAAGGATAATAGGGCAAGACCTGTGAATGTAGTGGTAAGACTATCGTCTTGAGTTGGATTACTGCAACAAGGGGCAGCTTTGTTATCAGTGAAGTAGTCAATTAGGATAAAGTCTACTTCGCCATTGAGCTTAGTAGTGGTGGAAAACTCAGTAATTTCGACTTCAGCAGTACGAGCGGTGACAGCATCGAGGTTACCACGCAGTCGAGCTAGTTCCAGGGTAAACTCTGATTGCAAACGCTTGATTGCTTCTAGATCCTCTTTAAAGTAGGACGATGCCAAATTGGGAGCAACAATTATCTTACTGAGCTGATCGAAACAGGCATTGAGAGCAGCAGCAAATTCATAACGGTTGAGGGGACTATTGCCACGATAGCTACCATCAGGATATCCTGCCATACAACCGTAGCGCTCTACGATAGATTGTAAGGCTTGGAATGCCCAATCTGTGGGCTGGACATCCGATAACTGGGATACTGATGTGACCTGATCCATCGGATCATCTGTCTGTTCGATATTGGGTTCGAGATTGGGAGTTAGTTCATTCTCAAACTCTTGTGTAGTTGTTGGTAATTCCGTTGTTGGTGATCCTAGGAACAACTGGGAAACAGGTGTCACCTGCTCCATCACGCCCACAGAGATGGGGGGAAGTAACTCTACTGCTACGGATAATTCCTGGGCTGTTGTAGACTTTGGTTGAGATTCATTGGCTAGACCATTGGGAGTTAGTAGAAACGCTGCAGCGATCGCAGCTGGAGTTACATGGGGCAAGCTCCAAGTCAGTTTGGGCATTGGTTAAATAGTTCACTTTTCACACCGAAACTATTATATTGGCGCAAATTTCAGCAATTTGCCCAGTAGGGTGGTGGTAACAGGGGTGTTTTCTTAGATTAGGGTCAAAGGGGAAGTGTCGGAAGTGTGGGGGGAGAGGAGTTAGATATCCAACCGCTGTTGTTACACTCAAATTGATTCGAACTGGCTTATACCGCTTGTATTATGAATAACCGCTTACGTCAATTTTATCAATTTTTTTTAAATAATGTAGTCTTAGCTATAGTGGTAGGACTCTTAACTAATGCTATTGGAGCTTGGATAGCCGAATTATTAAATAATCAAGAATCGTTTAAGCAGTATAAAGCCTTTAGTATGTTGGTTTTTATACTATTTACACCCATAGCTAGTAAGTATTTATTTAAAAGATTAAATTTAGGACTGAATAAAATAGCGTCAGTTAGCTTAATCATATTACTGATGGTAGTGGAAGCAAGTCTATTTAGCGTTCTTCCCACTAAAACAGTAAAATTACCTGAAAAATTTGACAATTACCCAGACATAGCGCAAGTTTTTGAAATCAAAAATATAGGTAAACCTAATAGTTTAAAGAAAGTCTCGATACATAAAGCGGAAGCAAGAGGTATAATTAGAAAATCACTGCTTCAACCTAATGAATTACAGTTGTTGCTTAGTGATGTAGAATTTATCAAGTACGAAAAAAAATTCAGGTAACTTATCGATAGAAACTATCGAGGATATATCCAATACAATATTAATTATAAGCCTGATTGTATTGGAAATTTTGAAATGGAATCTCAAATAGTTGACTATTCCTTTAGACCTGGTAGTGGAATCTTATCCTTTGTGATAGGATTCATAGAAACAGAATATTTGGTGCCTCGACAACGAACTTATGTTATTAATCTAATAGAGGACATTATTAGAGATAACCAAGTTTTAGAAAAAATCAAATAAATATGAATAAGCTGTTAAGCATTAGTGCCTAACAGCTTAAGTAATTATTCAAGGGTGATGGTCTTAGGTAAATCAATTACAAAGTTCAGCCCTTGTGGAGTAACATCGGCGTTAATAGAAACACCAGCCTTAACAAGTTTATCTAGGCTTAATCCATAGGGTTTCAACTTTTTATCAACGCCCGCATCTTTAAGATAGGAAATCAAATTGACACCATCAAAATTTGCCAAACCCTTCTTGACCGCTTTAACTGTTTGATTGCGAAATACACCTTCAAGAAGAGTCAAAGCATCAGAATACCATCCCCGTCCACGCACATTATGCTTACGGTAAGCAACTTGTAAATCGTTATTACGTATAGCAATACCAAGACTGACATCACCACTAGGTGTTACAGAAAACAGGCGAGTACACTTCCTGCCAACACCTGGAATATTGATGCATTCATACTTACGCAAATTTACCGTAAAGGAAAATGTCGCTCCACCATGGTCAATAGACTGAAGATTAATATCGTTGATCTTCCACTTGTTATAACGAGTATTCTTGATGTAATACCCATCATATTGATTGATAGAGTTAACTAAATCTTCCCGGAATTTGTCAATTGGCAAAGTTCCTCGAATTTGTGCTTTGGTTAAGTCCAGCTCAATGGGAAATCCAATCTCATTTGTCAATACGTCTAGAGACTGGGCAACGAGGGGAACATTAGCATCAGGAAATGTTCTCTCTGCATGAATATCACCAGCCAGAGCAATAGTTAAACCTAAAGACATGGAAAAAACACTAAAAATAGTTACTATATTTTTATCCAACATAAATCCTATCCTTTGTCGAGATCAGCTAGTGTTTATCGATATTTTGAAACCTTCGTAGACTAAAATTAGCTGAATGCCTTTATATCACAAGCCAATATTTTGATTAAGGTTGAATTATTTAAACCCTTTAAATCCTAATAAAATAGTCAATCAATAAATTACCATTTACTGCTTAGGCTTCGAGTTGATTTTGAGCATACTTGTTTTCAAATACCACTATTGATTTATCAGGTAAAGTTCAAGAAGTTATGCGGATTTTAACAAAAGTTAATAAAAAAATGCATTAGGGGCAGTAGAAAGGAATTATAGACAAGGAATTATAGTTATGGAAAGAGTAATAGGTAATATGCAACAGCGGATATGGTAACAAAACTATGTCTTAACCTTTACTTCGACTGCTATACCAGTAAACTTTCAACCTTCAACATCCAACATCCAACATTCAACCTCCAACATTCAACCTTCAACATTCAACCTCCAACATTCAACCTTCAACAGTTAACCTTCAACCTCCAACCCTCAACCTTCAACCGAATAAACTCTTCCTTTCCAAGCACCACCCCTTCCTTGCCAATGTCGCCATGCTGAATCTATGGTCATCAGGGTATACAGCAATCCGATCCCAGGTAAGCAAAATGCCAGCAGAGGAGAACATTGATAGAGACGCAGTGTCGGTAAGTAAGCTAAAGCCATCAGTAACCATGTCACAAAGGATGCGATCGCATTCAGCCAATGTCCAGTCAAAATACTAACGATCAAACCAATCGGGGGTACTAGATAAATTAACGTCATTGCCATCACCGTACCTACTAATAGCCATGGGGAATACTCTAGTTGGGTAAAAGCCGTGCGAGCAATCATATTCCAGATACTCGCTAAAGAAGGATATGGTCGTAAGCTGCGGGTTGATTGACTTAGCCCTAACCAAATGCCACCAAGGCCAGAAAGGGAACCAGAGGAAGATCTCGACTGATTACTAGACCTGTTGCAAAAGTATTTTTCTGATAGTGTTCTTGATGCAGTCGCTCCTGCGGGAAACCCCCAAGACCGCGCTGCATCGCTTTGCGTCAATTCTTGTCCACTGTTCCCTGTTCCCTGTTCCCTGTTCCCGACTTCTGCAAGAAGTCTACTAGATTTAACTGCTTGAGCTAGGGCGCAATCATCGATTAATGCTTGACGCACCACCTCAATGCCACCGATGCGGTTTAAGGCTTGATGGCGAATTAAAATACATCCTCCAGCCGCAGCCGCAGTGGATTTTGTGGGATTATTGACCCAAGCAAAGGGATACAGTTTTTGAAAGAAGAACACAAAGGCAGGAATAAGTAGTCGCTCCCAAAAGTCTTGGCATCTGAGCAACACCATTAGGGAAACTAGATCCAAATTTTCCATCTCGGCTTTGGTAACCAGTTGACGGAGATTAGCTGGATCATGCTCAATATCAGCATCGGTAAATAAAAAATAATCTGGGGCTGGGGTTTGCTGCTGCCCATGACAAATCCCTTGTTCTAAGGCCCAGAGTTTACCAGTCCAGCCAGGGGGTAGCTCTTGACCGGATAATACTTCTAGTTGGAATCGTTCGGAGGATTCGTTGCTTTCCTGGGCAAGGGCTTGAGCAATGGTGCAGGTTTGATCAGTGCTTTGGTCATCCACTACAATCACCTTCAAGCAGCCAGCATAGTCTTGAGCCAGAAGCGATCGCAATGTCGTGGGGAGCAACTCAGCTTCATTACGAGCTGGAATTACAGCACAAACGCTGGGTAAGGATTCCCCTTCACCTACAGACCTGGTAGGGAATTTCTCTATAACCAGCCGTTGGTCTGCTCGCCAAAACTGACCCCGAAATCCTAGTAATCCGATCCAAATCCCTAAGGATAGAACAGTGATTCCTAATCCGATTGTATCCATTTGTATTGATACCTATTGCTAATTTTCCACTACAAGTAGCAAAATAACGTAACCAAAGGTGCGCGCACCTTTGAATGTGGTGTGTGAAGTGCAACGGTAAAATATGCAAACCCAAGACAGGATTGTAGAATCAGGGGTTACAGAAGCGATCGCAAATAGCCAAAGCTATCTACTCGCTCAGCAATATCCCGACGGTTACTGGTGGGCAGAACTGGAATCTAATGTCACCATAACAGCGGAGATTGTCCTACTCCATAAAATTTGGGGAACTGACAAACAACGACCTTTACATAAAGCGGAAGCCTATCTGCGTTCTCAACAGCAGAAACACGGTGGCTGGGAACTTTTCTATGGTGATGGTGGGCATTTGAGTTGTTCGGTGGAAGCTTATATGGCACTCCGCCTTTTGGGGGTACCTGCCAGTGACTCAGCTTTGGTCCGAGCCAGGGATTTTATTCTCAGACGGGGTGGCATCACCAAAACCCGGATTTTCACCAAATTTCATTTAGCCTTGATTGGCTGCTATAGCTGGCGCGGGATTCCCTCGATTCCCCCCTGGATAATGTTGTTTCCGGAATGGTTTCCCTTTACTATCTATGAAATGTCTAGCTGGGCAAGGGGAAGTACAGTTCCTTTATTAATTGTCTTTGACCAGAAGCCAGTATTTGATATTCAGCCAAGGATCAATCTAGACGAGTTATATACCGAAGGAGCTGATCACGCCAAGTTTGAGCTACCTCGCAATTCCGATTGGACAGATTTATTTGTACTGCTTGATGATGGATTTAAGTTAGCAGAAGACTTGAATTTAGTTCCATTCCGGAAGGAGGGACTGGCAGCAGCGGAAAAATGGGTCTTGGAGAGGCAAGAAGCCACAGGAGACTGGGGGGGAATTATTCCAGCCATGTTGAATTCCCTGTTAGCCTTGCGTTGTCTCAACTATGATCTTGCTGATCCGATTGTGCAACGGGGACTGGAAGCCATTGATCGCTTTGCCATTGAAACCCCTGACAGCTACCGAGTCCAAGCCTGTGTTTCCCCAGTTTGGGATACAGCTTGGGTATTGCGAGGGATGGTGGAATCTGGTTTAGAACCGGATCATCCAGCTTTAGTTCGGGGTGGAGAATGGTTGTTGCAGCAGCAAATACTAGACTATGGGGATTGGGTGGTGAAGAATCCCCAAGGGAAACCAGGAGGATGGGCCTTTGAGTTTCAAAACCGTTTCTATCCCGATTTAGATGATTCCCCAGTGGTGATTATGGCCTTGAATAGCTTGAAACTGCCTAATCAGAAACTAAAGCAGGCAGCCATGGCTCGTGGCTTGGCTTGGATAGCATCAATGCAGTGTAAGCAAGGGGGTTGGGCGGCGTTTGATATTAATAATAATCAACACTGGCTCAATTCTCTGCCCTATGCTGACCTGAAAGCGATGATTGACCCTAACACAGCGGATGTGACGGCACGGGTCCTGGAAATGCTGGGTTCGTGTAATTTATCCATAGAATCCCAGCAGTTAGAGAAAGCGATCGCATTTTTGATTCAGGAACAGGAAACCGATGGCAGCTGGTTTGGTCGTTGGGGGGTTAACTATATCTATGGCACCAGTAGTGCTCTTTCAGCCTTATCTAAGGTAGCGCCTCACAGCCACCAACGTAGTATAGAACGGGGTGCGGCTTGGCTAGTGAAATGTCAAAACCTTGATGGTGGCTGGGGTGAGACCTGTCTTAGTTACGATGATCCCAGTCTTAAGGGAGTAGGAATCAGTACTGCATCTCAAACTGCTTGGGCTTTAATTGGTTTAATGGCAGCAGGAGAAGCTACTGGCAACTGGGCAATGGATGCCATTGAGATGGGAGTCAACTACTTAGTGTCAACTCAGCAGCCCGATGGCAGTTGGGATGAAACCGAGTTTACAGGCACAGGTTTTCCCAGTCATTTTTATTTAAAGTACCACTTCTATCAACAATATTTCCCGTTGTTGGCCTTGGGACGGTATCAAATGTCTGTTTTAAGTTGAAGGTTGTTGGTCAGAATGTAGAATTAAGAATGTAGAATGTAGAATGTAGAATTAAGAATGTATAATTAAGAATGCAGAATGTAAAATCCAGAATGGTGAATGGTGAATGTCGAATACAGAATTCCAAATTCTCAATTCTCAATTCTTAATTCTTAATTCTTAATTCTTAATTCTCAATTCTTAATTCTTAATTCTTAATTCTAAAATTAGCTGAATGCTTACGCATCCTGTTTATTGCTGATGCTCAGCTAACCAGACCGTCAAATCTGTGACGGTCTCAAAATCCAACAGCGCCTCGCTCAACTCCTCCAATTGAGCTATAGAAAGCTTTTGGATCCCCTCAAGTAGCTGGTCAGAAACATTACCAAACCGACGGGTCAGTTGACGTATAACGATTGAGTAACCTTCCTCTTGCCTTCCTTCGAGTTTTCCTTCGAGTAAACCAAGTTTATGTCCTTTTTGAATTATCTTCTGATAAATTACAGACTCTTGCATCACGTCCTCCGGAAATAATTCTGTGATCAACCTTTGGTCAAACCGCAAGCCAGCTAGTAACTGGGTACAAGCGGATATGTTAGTAAAAGCTAGTGGTTCTTCAATCCTATCGACTGCTGCCGCCACTTGCTCTAATAATCTGTTGGGAGACTCACTGAATGCTAAAGTGGCAAAAGGCAATAAGGCGGGATTGGCCAAAAATTGCTCCGGGTCTTGCTCCCACATCCTGATTACTCGATAGCGATGACTGGTATTACTCTCCAGCAACTGGTTAGTATAAGCTTTGGATGAGGTGGTGAACTTGAGAAATATCACTACCTGCTCTATGGGACAGTTATACTTTTCTTTGAGTCTGACCCAATACTTGAGCATCCGCAATGGTAGGGATGGCTTGGAAGCTGGCAGGGTTTGAAATTCCCACTGCAATATTTGATTTGGCGTTTGCAGCAGGGTCAAGGAATCGGCGTGAATCGGTTCAGTATTTAACTCAGTTTTGAGCACCGATATTTCAGTAACTTCAAGACCATGAAGCCACCTGACCAAATCAGCTGGGTAGTTTTCGGCGAGATATTTACATATATTATCGTAAGCCAAGGTAGTTATCTTTGGTTAAGACTACCTGGCCGAGTTTACAGGATTTGGTCAAAAAAAGCGATCGCATAAGCGATGAAGCGAAGCTTCCGCGCGTTTGCGTAGGGGCTCTTTGAGAGCATCGCTTTTTTTATTGCTGATGGGATGCCAACCACACAGCTATATCGGTGACTGTCTCAAAATCCAACAACGCCTCGCTCAACTCCTCCAATTGAGCAACAGAAAGCTTTTGAATCCCCTGTTGTAGCTGGTCTGAAACACTCCCAAACCGACGGGTCAGTTGACGTATCACGATTGAGTAACCTTCCTCTTGCCTTCCTTCGAGTTTTCCTTCACGTTTTCCTTCGAGTAAACCAAGTTTATGTCCTTTTTGAATTATCTTCTGATAAATTACAGACTCTTGCATCACGTCCTCCGGAAATAATTCTGTGATCAACCTTTGGTCAAACCGCAAGCCAGCTAGTAACTGGGTACAAGCGGATATGTTAGTAAAAGCTAGTGGTTCTTCAATCCTATCGACTGCTGCCGCCACTTGCTCTAATAATCTGTTGGGAGACTCACTGAATGCTAAAGTGGCAAAAGGCAATAAGGCGGGATTGGCCAAAAATTGCTCCGGGTCTTGCTCCCACATCCTGATTACTCGATAGCGATGACTGGTATTACTCTCCAGCAACTGGTTAGTATAAGCTTTGGATGAGGTGGTGAACTTGAGAAATATCACTACCTGCTCTATGGGACAGTTATACTTTTCTTTGAGTCTGACCCAATACTTGAGCATCCGCAATGGTAGGGATGGCTTGGAAGCTGGCAGGGTTTGAAATTCCCACTGCAATATTTGATTTGGCGTTTGCAGCAGGGTCAAGGAATCGGCGTGAATCGGTTCAGTATTTAACTCAGTTTTGAGCACCGATATTTCAGTAACTTCAAGACCATGAAGCCACCTGACCAAATCAGCTGGGTAGTTTTCGGCGAGATATTTACATATATTATCGTAAGCCAAGGTAGTTATCTTTGGTTAAGACTACCTGGCCGAGTTTACAGGATTTGGTCAAAAAAAGCGATGCTCTCAAAGAGCCGCTACGCGAACGCAACTAGGCTAGGTAGAAATATAGTCATCAAAAATTGGTTTTCTTGTAGCCCACCAATATTGAATAGTATTACCAGGCCACAAAGCGAATACTTTGCCATCTTTATTTTGATACCAACTCATACAGTTTTCTTTTGTCCACACCCTTTTTTCCATAGTTTTCCATAAATCCTGATAATAACGTTCCATTGCTTCCTCCTTCACTTCCAGAGATTTCCAGTCTTCTGTGAGCATTTTATTCAAGCAGCCAATAATATAATTAACTTGGCACTCTACCATTAAAATAACTGAGCTATGACCTAAACCAGTGTTCGGTCCTAAAAGACTAAAAAAGTTAGGGAAATTGGGAACAGAAATACCAAGATACGCTTCTGGTTCGTTGCCCCATATCTCCCCTAGACTCTCTCCATTTTTACCACGTATATCTATTTTTTTGTAGGACAAATAGTTAAATCCTGTAGCATAGATAATAGCATCAACTTTATAGTCTTTTCCTTGTTCGGTTAGCAGACTATCAGTAGTTATGCTTTCTATCTTATCTGTAATCAATTCTACATTTTTTCGGTTCAGGGTTTGATAAAAGTCGTTATTAATTAAAATTCGTTTACAACCTGGTTGATAGCTGGGCATCACCGCATCCCCTACTCGGGATTCAGCAATTTCCTGGTGTATGCGTTTTTCCAATTGTTTTCGCAGGTACTTACCAATAAAACTTCCAGTAGTGAATAGGGGAAAACTGATTAAGTCATTACGTAAGTATAGTAATCCCCGGTGGAGTTGCATCAGAATAGGGAAGTTCTTAAAATACCATTGCATCTGGGGTGAATAAGTCCCATCGTCTCGGTTAGTAATCCAGTTAGGAGTTCTTTGAAAAATGAATAGTTGTTTCACTTTTTTTGCAACTTCTGGGATAAATTGAACTGCACTCGCTGCAGTTCCTACAACTGCCACAGTTTTATCAGTTAAATCAAAGCTGTGATTCCATCTAGCTGAGTGAAACGAGACTCCTTTGAAGGTTTCCAAGCTACCCAAATTCGGTAGTTTGGGTAAATTTAAACCTCCCCAGGCACTGATCAGTATGTTAGCTGTTATAGTTTTATTATCAGCTGTGTCAACATACCAGAGGCAATTTTTGGCATTGAAATGGGCGCTAATAACCTCTTGATTAAAACGGATATGGGGATAAATATTGTATTTACGTGTGCAGTGTTCTAAGTATTTCAATATCTCTGGCTGAGAGGGATAAACTTGGTTCCAATCATATTTCATCTCAAAAGAGTAACAATATAAATGAGCGGGAATGTCACAGGCACATCCTGGGTAGTTATTATCCCGCCAAGTCCCTCCAATTCGAGAGTATTTTTCTAGAATAATGAAAGGTATTTTGGCTTTTTTAAGTTTAATAGCCATGCAGATACCAGACATGCCGGCACCAATAATAACTACTTGCATTTTTATTATTTTTATGTTATGATTACTGGTGATTATTCGTTTTATTGTTTAGTTGGATAGTTCCCAAAACGCGATAATCGAAGTTTAGATAAAAATCCCAACCAGCAAAGGTCAAAAGTGAGTATTCAGCTATCAGCTATCAGCTATCAGCTATCAGCTATCAGCTATCAGCTATCAGCTAATGCGCTACTTGAGGTGCTTTTGAATAAAACAAGTAAGCATTGGAATAATGCTGAGTAAAGTCACCTCCCAGCGTCGTTCGCACAGCGTGGCCAAACGCGCACGCGTGGCCGAAAGGCCAAGGCCAAAGCCTGTGCCACAAAACTGACGGCTGACGGCTGACGGCTGACGGCTGATGGCTGAATGCTTACGGTCAAAAAAATGCTACCATTAAATAATATAATAAATATCAAAAAAAGCAATTATGGGGAGCCTTGAAGGCAAAGTAACCTTAGTCACGGGTGCCAGCCGTGGTATTGGTAAAGGAATTGCGATTGGCCTTGGAGAGGAAGGTGCTACGGTATATATTACCGGTCGTAGTCTCGACAGTTCCAATGTTACAGAGGGAGTTTCCGGTAGTCTTCAGGAAACCCAATTAGCTGTGCAAGATGCTGGTGGGATTTGTATTCCGGTAATGGTAGATCATAGCGACGACCAACAAGTCCGCTTACTCTTTGAACGGATTCAAGACGAGCAGAAGGGACAACTGGATCTGCTGGTCAATAATGCGTTTTCAGGAGTGCAGGCATTGACGGATGCATACGAAAAACCATTTTGGGAATGCGCTGAGAATCTTTGGGATGCTGTCAATCATGTCGGTCTCCGCAGCCATTATATTGCCAGTGTTTTTGCAGCTCGACTGATGATTCAGCGTCAGCAGGGGCTGATTTGCACCATCTCATCCTGGGGCGGCATGTCTTACATCTTTGGTGCCGCATACGGGGCGGGTAAAGCCGCTTGTGATCGACTTGCTGCGGATATGGCTGTTGAACTGAAGCCATATAATGTGGCATCCCTTTCGATTTGGCCAGGCATAGTTGGTACCGAGCATATTTCCAGTTTGGCTTTGCAAATGGGAGAAGATAAACCACGTAATCAGCAAAGCCAAGTGATCTCTCAAGGCTATAATTGGGAAACTCCTTTACTAACAGGGCGCGTTATTGCTGCCCTTGCTGCAGACCGAACTGTAATGCGCTTTACAGGCCGTGTTCGAATTGTTGCAGAACTAGCTGATTACTATGGAATCATCGATAAAGACGGTTTACGTCCGGTATCACTACGCTCTCTACGTTTTATAGCTCCAATGTTTTGGCCAGCATTAATAAAATATGCGTCGCTGATACCTAACATTAATGTACCCTGGTTTTTATTACTATGGGGAATACTCCAATCTCCTAAAATTTAACCCAGAGCAAAAATTTGAACCATATGAGTGATCTCCATGGAGCTGTGGTACTCATCACCGGTGCCTCCGGTGGATTCGGTCAGGAACTGACTCGGCAATTATTAGAAGCTGGTAGCCATTTGATCCTCACCGATCTTGATGAAACTCTTCTTAAAGAGCGTGCCGAGGCTATTCAACGGGAGGTTAAAACTGGGGATATACTTGCTCTTTTGGGGATTAATCTTTCTGAACGTGACGGATGCGAAACCCTTTATCGTCAGGTTAAAGACCTGGGAATAGAAATCGATATTTTGATCAACAATGCTGGCATTGGGCTTTTTGGTCGCATGGACGAAGTTCCTGGAGAAACATGGGAAAGGCTGATGCAGGTAAATCTGCTGGCACCAATGCGGTTAAGTTCTCTATTTGCCGCTGATATGATTAGGCGTCGCCAAGGTCACATAGTTAATATTTCCTCTGCTGCTGGCTGGGTGGCACCCGCTGGTATGGCTCATTATGGTGCTAGTAAATTCGGGTTGCGAGGATTCAGCGAAGGGCTTTTAAATGAAGTTAAAATTTATAACGTCAAGGTTACAACTGTTTATCCCTTTTACAGCCGTACTCCCATTCTCCAGTGCAAACAGTACGGAACCCTTGCTAAAGAAAATCAGGAGTTGCCGGACTTTATAATAACTGATCCGGCTAAGGTCATGAGGCAAACGATTCAAGGAATCATTGATAATAAACCTCAGGTTTTTCCTGATGGAATGGCAAAAAGTATCTCGGTTATTAAACGTTTTTTTCCCCAATTATTAAACTGGATTGTCTGACACTTATCTACGGCGCTGTTGCAATTTGCGATAAACATCCCGTACATCAACCTGATGGTAAGCCATAGCAACTAGGCTGTGATAGAGCAAGTCTGCTACTTCAGATGCGATCGCATCCGGGTGATCATCCTTACACGCCATTACCACTTCTGCCGCTTCTTCCCCAATTTTTTTAAGAATCTTATTATCCCCACCCTTAAACAACTTACAGGTATAAGACCCTTCTACGGGATGGTCACGGCGATCGCAAATTATTTCAAACAACTGAGACAATGTATCTGCTGGAGGGGCTACTTTCTTACCGTCCACTTGATGGAAACAGCTACGCTCACCAAGATGGCAGGCAATATCACCAATTTGTTCTGCGGTCACGAGTAAAGCATCACTGTCACAATCGTAGCGGATGGATTTTATCCTTTGTAAATGCCCAGATGTAGCACCCTTGTGCCACAATTCCTGACGAGAGCGACTCCAAAACCAGGTTTCTCCTGTATCGAGGGTTTTTTGCAATGACTCCCGATTCATCCAAGCCATCATTAATACCGTACCATCGAGGTAATCTTGGACAATGGCTGGCACTAGTCCTTGATCGTTGTAGCGAACTTGGTCAACTGGGATAGCTTGGCTAATGGAAGTCGGTTCAGATGCTGACATAGTTTTAGGGCAACGGATGGAAACACCCAGCGGGTCAAACAGCTTTAATTAGATACACCCTACAAGATACCACCCCTGACATCCAATTGATCAGTAAATATTGATCATTGACACTCCCCGCGCCTTTAGGCGCGGGGATTCTTCGCTCACAGACTCGACTTGCTGAACCTGGCCGGAACCAAGAACAGTAGCGGTCAAATCTCCCGAAGCGTTCGGATCTATGATCCAGGTTCCGGTGTGCCCCACCGTACCCAAGGCTCTTTTTAAAATGTTGATAGCGGCGTTGTGATCTCTATCTAGTTCGCATCCACATTCGCAGATATGAGTCCTAGTGGATAGTGACTTCTTCACGAGTTCACCGCATTTGGAGCAGTTCTGGCTTGTATAGGCAGGATTAACTGCAACAGTGACTCTGCCAAACTTTTTGCCAAAGTGCTCCAACCATTTTCTAAATTGATACCAACCAGCATCATTAATAGACTTAGCTAAACAATGGTTTTTGACCAGATTCTTTACTCTCAAATCTTCATAGGCGACCAGGTCGTTAGACCGGATTACGCAACGTGCCAGTCTCTTGGCATGTTCTTTACGTTGCCTACTTATTTTGAGGTGCTGTCTGCCTAATCTATTAACGGCTTTCTTACGGTTAGATGAGCCTTTCTTTCTCCGAGATACTCGGCGTTGATAAAATTTTAGACGCTTCTCCCCTACCCTATAAAAGCGAGGTGATGGTTCAGTGTTTCCCCTAGAATCGGTATAGAACTCTTTTAGTCCTACATCCAATCCTACAGTGGCATCAGCCGGGTCTAATTGTTCTTTTACATCTATGGAAATACAGAACTGAACGTAATAACCATCAGCTCTTTTAACTATACGAACCCGTTTGATTTGCTTTTTGTCAAAACGCCACAAGTCCCATGTCCCCTTAAGCTTCAGCTTTCCTATTCCCTTTTTGTCACTGAAGATAATCGACTTCTTGTCAGGGGACAGTTTCCATCCTGACTGCTTGTATTCGACTGATCTACAGTGTTTCTGGAAGCGGGGAAAGCCTTTCTTTCCTGGTACCTTCTTCTTACAGTTTTCAAAGAAACGACAAATCGATGACCATGCTCTTTCAGCCGCAGCTTGTCGAGCTGTTGAGTTTAATTCATTGGCAAACGGAAACTCTTTAGCCAGTACTTTACTGTACTTGCTAAGGTCATATTTACCCGTTCCTTTATTGTCCATCCATAGGCGAATGCAACTGTTGCGAATAAATTTAACTGTCCGAATAGCTTCATCTATAGCTAAATATTGATGGCTTTTGCCGTAGGCTTTCATCTCAACAATAATCATTGACCTTGACCTTGACCTTGACCTTGACCTTGACCTTGACCTTGACCTTCGGTCACGCTACGGGAACGGTCACGCTAAGGGAACGAATTTCGACCTCACTCGCTCTATTCTTACGCTAACAGGTTGGGCGTAATCTTTCAAGTACAGATAAAATAAAAGTGACACGGCGACTAAACTCGCTAGTCACTTTCATCCCCGATCTAAAGATGCGGGGCTTTCAGTGTTCAGATTTCTAGTAAATCTGGATTCTTTCTTTACAAATTCAAAAGGGATCTGGCTCCATAGGATAATGATCTCTTGTCCAGTATTACCCCTAAGCCGAAGTTCCCTGAAGTGCGACCCAAGGGCGATTTACTCGCCCATTGGAAAGCGCACTTTGGCCGAAGTGACCTATTGCCCTGTTTAAGGGGGGTAATGGGCTTAGAGCTTTTTACCTTATTTTCAACTAACCCGTACACTATTGATATTAGGAGACTATTTTGGTTACCACCACCTCGTTTAAAACCACCAAATCACAAGAAATTTTCAGCGCTGCCAAGAACCTAATGCCAGGAGGGGTCAGCTCCCCAGTCAGAGCCTTTAAATCAGTAGGCGGAGAACCGATTGTATTTGACCAAGTTAAAGGAGCATACATCTGGGATGTAGATGGCAACCAGTACATTGACTATGTAGGTACCTGGGGACCAGCTATTTGCGGTCATGCTCATCCGGAAGTTATTGGGGCATTGCACCAGGCTCTAGATAAGGGTACCAGTTTTGGCGCTCCCTCTGCCCTAGAGAACGTGCTAGCAGAAATGGTGATTGACGCTGTTCCTAGTATTGAAATGGTGCGGTTTGTTAATTCTGGGACCGAAGCCTGTATGGCAGTGCTGCGACTGATGCGTGCCTTCACAGGACGGGACAAAATTATCAAATTTTCCGGCTGCTACCATGGTCACGCTGATATGCTGCTGGTACAAGCTGGTTCTGGAGTGGCTACTCTAGGTTTACCCGATTCCCCTGGTGTTCCTAAGTCTGCCACTGCTAATACGTTAACCGCTACCTATAACAACTTGGAGGAAGTTAAAGCTTTATTTGAGCAATATCCCAATGAGATTGCTGGGGTGATCCTAGAACCTGTGGTGGGGAATTCTGGTTTCATCACTCCTGTACCTGGTTTTCTTGAAGGCTTGCGGGAAGTTACTCAAAACCATGGCGCTCTACTGGTGTTTGATGAAGTGATGACTGGCTTCCGGATTGCCTACGGTGGTGCTCAGGAGAAATTTGGCATCACTCCTGACTTGACTACCCTAGGCAAAATCATCGGTGGTGGTTTGCCCGTGGGAGCCTATGGCGGACGAAAGGATATCATGTCCATGGTGGCACCAGCTGGGCCAATGTATCAAGCCGGAACCCTTTCCGGGAATCCTCTAGCCATGACAGCAGGTATTAAAACCCTGGAGTTACTGAAAAAACCGGGTACCTATGAACAGCTAGAGACTATTACTAAAAAGCTCTCCGAGGGACTGCTGCAAATTGCTAAAGATAGCGGTCATGCAACTACTGGTGGTTACATCAGCGCTATGTTTGGCATGTTCTTTACTGGTGTTCCTGTTCACAACTTCGATGATGCCAAAACCTCTGATTTATCCAAATTCACTTCTTTCCATCGCGGCATGTTAGAGCGTGGAATCTACCTAGCCCCCTCACAATTTGAAGCAGGATTTACCTCCCTAGCTCACACCGAGGAGGATATTGACCGCACATTAGCAGCAGCTAAGGAAGTCATTTCTGGTATCAAGCCATAGTAGTCTAGAGTGTAAGCATTTAGCTATCAGCTATCAGTTATCAGCTATCAGTTATCAGCTATCAGTTATCAGCTATCAGCTATCAGCTATCAGCTATCAGCTATCAGCTATCAGCTATCAGCTATCAGCTATCAGCTATCAGCTATCAGCTATCAGCTATCAGCTATCAGCTATCAGCTATCAGCTATCAGCTTATGGGTCACAGGCTAGAAGCCTGTGCCACGCTACTTGATTTGCTTTTGAATAAAATAAGCTGACGGCTGACGACTGACGGCTGACGGCTGACGGCTGACGGCTGTTCGCGTAGCGTGGCCTTTGGCCAAGGCTGACGACTGACGGCTGACGGCTGACGGCTGACGGCTGACGGCTGATAGCTGATAACTTACTTATCGATAGTTAGTAAATTGCAAAGCAACTGGCAAATCTTCTTGCTTCAACCGCTGGATGATATTTTGTAAGTCATCCTTAGATTTGCTAGTTACTCTAACTGAATCACCTTGAATCGAGGCTTGTACTTTTTTAAATTCATCTCGAATCAATTTGGTGATTTTTTTACTATATTCTTGGCTGATGCCTTTTTTTAGCGTGATTTCTTGGCGGACACGATTACCACTAGCTGATTCTATTTTACCATAGTCGAAGATTTTTTGCGAAAGTTCCCGTTTCGCAGCTTTGGTACGAAGAACAGTATGCACAGCATCTAGGGTAAATTCACTATCAGTATTGATGGTGATAGATTCTTCTCCTAATTCGACAGTGGTTTTAGTATCTTTGAGGTCGTAACGACTTTTGATTTCACGAATAGTTTGATCCACAGCATTGACCAACTCTTGTCGATCAAAGTCACTAACAATATCAAAAGAATAGGTACTAGCCATAATTAATAACGGTCAGCGGTAGGGCGTGAGCAATGGTGGCTCACTATCTAACAGCTTAAAACCAAAATGGAAATTTGTTGCACCCTATACAAAATTTTTCAACCTATTTATATCAAGGCCGGTAGCATCAGTATTGGATAAGCCCATAGTCTTGGGGAGGTGGCTCAACCTGGTGGCTCTCAAGACAAATGACCAATAACTAAAACTATCAAGGCCCGAAGCAAGTGGACTTGATCTCGTCTAGCCACTGACGCTGCTTAGACTCAGAACAAACAGAGTACCAGTGGAAAGAGAGCCGATGGCAAACATCAGCGATCGCCCCAAGGGAATATTGAGAATGTAAAACACCGAGTAGAAGACTCGGGCAATTACAAATGCGATCGCACAGCCGATGGCGAGAGTTGAATTCTGACCCGTTACATAGGCCATCAACGCGGCTGCGCTAAATATAATAAAGGTTTCAAAGGAGTTCTGATGTGCCCAAGTCGCTCGTTGGGCATAGGGCGGTAGCTGATCAAACATGGCGCGAGGAGCACTTTGGTCATAGCCTAGTTTTAAACGGCTGTAGCCAACTACCAGAAATGGTAGATATATTAAAACCGTTGCCCCCACAATACAGTAAAGTAAAATTCCCGAACCGGATAGATGCATAGTCTAGCTCACACTAATCAAAATTAATCACAATTCATCACAACTAATCAAAATAGAACAGAGTAACAACCTTGTTTTGCTGTTCCGCCTCCTTACAGGTGTTGAGGAGGGTACGGCTATCATGGAATGCGAAACAAATTAATTGCTGACACCTCGCAACAATTTCGGCATTACACAAGGCACTAGCTTCAGCAAGAGACAAGGTATCATTTTGGGGGTTTTGCACCAAATGCATTACCTTCTCCAAGTATTTCCGGGATTCCAGTGGCTGTCGCTGAAGACTTTGGGGCAAAATTACCGTTAGCAAGGACGGATCGGCTCGCATAGCACCTCGAATGGCAGCTAAGTTGGTTCCGGTCGCACCAGAGGTAATCAGACGATTACCCGCTTGCACTAAGGCATAGCTCATCATCTCAATTAGATTCTGATGGGTGATAGGAACGTGACGTGACCCCAACAAGGCAATTCGCTTAGAACCAGTTTGCTGTATGGCTGCGAGTTCCTTGGCTAATGTATCGATACTGGCGGTTTCTATTGGTTGACTCAAAGATAAAGATGTTGGTAAAGGCTGAACGACCAGGACATTTTAGCAGAACTCATCCCTCATGTCCTCCTTCAAAAGAATTTTAAGGAAAGGCAATAGGCAATAGGCATGCTAGCAATAGGCAATAGGCAATTTCCCTCAAACGTTCCTGAGCATTGCTATATTCTAAATATGTGCTATCATAATGAATGGTTTGGACGCATAGCTCAGTTGGTTAGAGCACCACGTTGACATCGTGGGGGTCACTGGTTCGAGTCCAGTTGTGTCCATATTTATTTCACTATCCACAGGTAAGCATATGCGCTACGCGCAGGCTACGCCAACAGCTATCAGCCTATGCGCTACGGGAACAGCCATTGGCCTATGGCCACGCTACCGGAACAGCTTTTGAATAAAATAAGCTGACGGCTGACCGCTGACGGCTAACCGCTGACCGCTGACTGCTGACTGCTGACTGCTGACTGCTGACTGCTTATCCCCACACTTCCCACACTCCTTACTCTACCGATGCTTCCAGGCTCGCATTTTACCGGGATTCATCAATCCATAGGGATCAACTATTTCCTTAAACCGCAACTGTTCCATATCAACGGTTTTCATACCCCCATCTTCTAGGATGTAGGTGTGGGGATTAGCAATCATAGCGCCATAGTCTTCGTGATAGCGAATAATTTCATTTAAACGGTCTTCAGAACTATACCGAACGATTTGTAGTCCCACTGGTATCAGTTTTCCTGCCACTCGCATAAATTCTAAATGCATGATCACTTCATCCCCAAAGTGGTGATACAGATGCTCCACCTGCTCCAGATTCACAAATGAGGTTTGTAAATAGGTGAGGTTGGGATCAACACTACGGGCGTGTAAGGTGGTATGATTCCAGGTGAACTCTGCTAGGCTGACTCCCTTACTAGCTTCATGGGCACTCTTCTGGTAAGTGACTTCTCCAGCATACTCCCGAACTAAATCCTGGAATGGCTCTAGGGAAGATTCTGCGATCATCAGCAAGGCACAGTGCTTAGCTTGGGGAAGGTAGTTGCTGAGAGCGGCAAAGTAGGATGGAATTGGCCAAGCGTGAATGCTAATCAGTTTTTTAATCAAGCCATCCGCATCACCTAAGGCTTGACCAAATCTAGCCGCAGTCATAAAGTCATCAAAGACTACGATCACTTCCGCCCAAGGATACACTGGCCCTAGGGGTATTTCTAATTCGGTGATAATACCATTGGTGCCATAGGCGTGATTCACCTTCTGTACCTGATCTGACCGTAATTCGATTACACGGGGCTGGTCTTCGAGGGTTACGACTTGGACAGCATGAAGATTTCCGCGATCGCGTAATACTCCATAAGTAATGGAACCAATGCCGCCACTGCCGCCACCAATAAACCCACCAATAGTAGCGGTGCGATAGGTAGAGGGAGCCATGCGCAATTCCCAGCCAATTTTATGAGCTTCTTTGTCAAAGGCGGCTAGCTTTACCCCAGGCTGAACAGAGGCTAAACCCGGTTTTATCCAGTTAATCTGATTCAGGCGAGTAGTATCGAGAATCAGACCACCGTTGAGGGGGATACACTGACCATAATTACCAGTGCCTGAGCCTCTTACGGTTAGGGGAGCTTTGTACTTAACGCAAACCCTAGCTATTTCCAGGACTTCCGCCACCGTAGTGGGACGAACTACCATATTCCCCCGTTTATCCTTCAGCTGGGATTCCAGTACCGGACTGAAGTGGTAGTAGTCTAGGGATAATTTAGCAACTTTGGTCGGGTCATTAATAATTTCTATTCCGGTAAGTTCCGAGGCTAAGGAATTCCAGTCAATAGCTTGGGGAGTTGTCATCACAGGTGTGGGGAGTGGGGGGAGGTGTGGGGAGATTTTTATTAATAGTAATTATCTTGACATCAGATCAGAGCAAGTTGCTTGATATTGAAAAATTATTTAGTAGAATTCGCATAAAAGTGCCACCAATTACAGATATATATAGTAATCAACTGTCAAGTCACCGGTGTGTCTATGAGTAATTACTCTACTATTTCTGTATTATGTCTCAAGCTAGCTAGTGCTACTTTACTGTGCCTGCTCTCACCGAGCCTAGCCGCAGAAAATCTGGGAGTTGCTCCAGCAGTAGCACAAACCACTCCAGACCAAGCTGGGGAGTTTGTGGAGCAATTTCATACCCTGAGTCGAGAAGAGGGTTATCAATATCAGGTTAGTGCAGCCCTGATATTGAAGGGAATACTGTATACTGCTCAAGCGGAATTGGATAAAGCGCTAGAAACCCTGAAGCTTGGGTTAGCCATTTATAAACCAACTCGGAGTCGGAGATTAGAACAGAATATCCAGTTTGAGACTGGAAGGATTTACAACAAAAAAGGAGAGTATCTCCAAGCCCTAGAGGTTTACCAGGAATCCCTAGCAATTTGCCGAGAATTGGGTAAGCGTAAGCTGGAAGGAATTGCGCTGAATACTATTGGCTTGGTTTACGATAAACAGAAAAACTATGACCAAGCCATTGATTATTATCAGCAAGCTTTAGCTATTCACCGGGAAGTTAAGAATCATGCTGGGGAAAGCACTACCCTTGTTAATCTTGGTCAGGTTTATGAAAAACAGGGAAAGTCTCAGGAATCGAGAGACTATTATCAACAAGCTTTAGCTATTTCCCAAACCATTGAAAATCTGACTGTAAAAGGTCTAAATTTTATGGAAATTGGGGTAGATTATTTTAAAGTTGGCAAGCCTGACCAAGCTATAGACTACTACCAACAAGCCTTAGAGATTTTTCGAGAACTTAAAAATTACCCCCATCAAGTCAATATCCTGAGAGTGCTTGGAGTAGCTCAAATCAGACAAGGCAACTATGACCAAGCCCTGGAGTTTTATCAGCAACTCCTTGCCATTACCCGACAAATCAAAGACTCCTCTCAAGAAACAATCGCGCTCAATTTTATTGGGCAAATTTACAACTATCAGGGAAAGTATGACCAAGCTCTAGATTCCTACCAGCAAGCCTTGACCATTACTAAAAAAAATGATGACCAGAAAAGTAGTGCAAACCTCCTCAATAATCTTGGGGGAGTTTACAACAATTGGAGAAAGTACAACCAAGCTTTAGATTACTACCAGCAAGCCTTAACTATTAGCAAAAGGTTAAACGACTCGATCACAATTGCGACTACACTCAACAACATTGGCTCGATATATCAGAAGCAACGGAAGTATCCCCAAGCTCTAGACTATTATCAGCAAGCTTTAGGGATTAACCAAGAGTTGGGGGATCTTGGTCGTGTACGTGTTGCTACTAACCTCAATAATATTGCCTCAGTGTACCAGAATCAGGGTGAGTATGACCGAGCCTTAGACTACTACCAGCAAGCTGTAGCGATTGCTGAAGACATTGGTGTACGCTCAGGGTAAAGTACTACCCTCAATAATATTGGGTAAATCATTACGTCTAGTGGTGCGTTACGGGGCGGACTATCTCAACCCTGGCTACGAAGCGAACAATAAGGGCAAGTCCGCCCCTAACTCACCCTACGCACTAACCTTGGCCTATTGGCCACGCGATCGCGTTCAACCTTGGCCTTTGGCCACGCGATCGCGTTCAACCTTCAACCTGCTAACCTTCAACCTACTCCCTACTCCCTCACCCAATTTAAAACTTCCATAGTAAAATCTGCATAAAACTGCCACCACCTAAGGATATATAGTAAGAAACTACCAAGTGGCTGATTTTTCGATGGGTACTTACTCTACTATTCCTGTATTCTGTCTCAAGCTAGCTAGTGCTACCTTAATGTGCCTGCTCTCACCGATCCTAGCTCCAGAAAATCTGGGAGTTGCTCCAGCAGTGGCACAAACGACTCCAGACCAAGCCACTCAAGCTGAGCAGTTATTGGATAGGGCAAGGTCAGAGTTTGTTAAAGGTCAGTTGCCTCAAGCCAAGGAGAGTTATCAACAAGTGTTGAAGATTTATCGGGAATTGGGAAACTCTACAGGTGTTGCTCAAGCTCTTAATGGCCTTGGACAGGTTTACAATTTATTATCTCAAGAAAGCAAAGCTCTGGAAGTATTGCAGCAAGCTCTGAAAATCCGTCAAGGTAATGGAGACCGTAAGGGAGAAGGGGAAACCCTGACCCATATCGGAACAGTTTATTCGGATCTCGAAGAGTATCCTAAGGCTCTGGAATTGTTGGAGCAAGCCCTAACCATTAACCAAGAAGTAGGTAATCAGCTTGGGATTGGTTATGCTCTGGTTAATCTTGGCTCAGTTTACTCCTCCCAAGGAGAGTATGACAAAGCCTTTGATAGGTTAGAGCAAGGTTTGAGTATTATCAAAGAAGTAGCTAAGACTGGGAAAAGCGTACGCATTCTAGCAGGCTACTATCAAGCCTACGCTCTGAATTGGATCGGCTCAGCTTATATCTGGTCAGGGAAATTAAACCAAGCTGGGGAGTTTCTGGAGCAAGCTCATGCCCTGAGTCGAGAAGAGGGTTATCAATTAAGGGAAGGTGTAGCCCTGACCTTGAAGGGAATATTGTATAACAATCAAGGAGAATTGGATAAAGGGCTGGAAACCCTGGAGTTGGCAAATGCCATTACTAAACCCACTGGTTTTCGGGGATTAGAACAGAATATTCTATTTTGGATTGGAGGGATTTACAACCAGAAAGGGGAGTATGTCAAAGCTATAGACTATTACCAGCAATCCCTAGCAATTCGGAAAGAATTGGGTAAGCGTAAGCTGGAAGGAATTGCGCTGAATACTATTGGCCTGGTTTACCATCAACAGAAACAATATGACCAAGCCCTCAACTATTATCAGCAAGCCTTAGCTATTCACCGGGAAGTTAAGAATCAGGCTGATGAAAGCACCACCCTTGGTAATATTGCTTACCTTTACCGCCAGCAAGAACAGTATGACCAAGCCCTCAACTATTATCAGAAAGTTTTAGCTATTCACCGCGAATTGGGTAAGCGTAAGCTGGAAGGGATTGCGCTCAATACTATTGGCGTGGTTTACTATAACCAGAA
>NZ_JAAHFZ010000034.1:0-67413 GCF_010672795.1 Moorena sp. SIO1G6 | reverse complement strand
ATAGCTGATAGCTGATAGCTGATAGCTGATAGCTGATAGCTGATAGCTGATAGCTGATAGCTGATAGCTGATAGCTGATAGCTGATAGCTGATAGCTGATAGCTGATAGCTGATAGCTGATAGCTGAAACCTGATAGCTGAAAGCTGATAGCTGATAGCTGAATGCTTACCTTTACCCTAAAACTACACTTTGAATTTATCGGTAATCCGCTGCATCGCTTCGTCTACATTTTCCCGACTATTAAATGCGGAAATGCGGAAATAACCTTCCCCGGCAGCACCAAATCCAGAACCAGGGGTTCCGACTACATTGGCTGTGTTGAGTAATTTATCAAAGAAGTCCCAACTGGATAGACCATTAGGTGTTTTGACCCAAACGTAAGGGGCATTTACACCACCATATACTGTTAATCCAGCAGCTGTTAGTTGGTCGCAAATAATTTTGGCATTTTCCAGATAGAAGTTAACTAGTGCTTTAACTTGCCCTTGGCCTTCTTCAGAATAAACGGCTTCAGCGCCTCGTTGTACAATATAGGAAACCCCATTAAACTTAGTACAATGGCGGCGGTTCCAAAGTGGCCACAGTTCCACATCTGAACCATCGGATGCTTTGGCTGTTAGGGTCTTGGGTACTACTGTTAATGCACAGCGGGTGCCGGTAAAGCCCGCATTCTTGGAAAAAGAGCGGAATTCAATGGCACAATCCCTTGCTCCCTCAATCTCGTAGATGGAGTGGGGTAGGTCTGGATTAGTAATAAAGGCTTCGTAGGCTGCATCAAAGAAAATGACCGAACCATTTGCTTTGGCATAGTCTACCCAAGTTTTGAGGTAGTCTTTGCTAGCGGTTGCTCCGGTAGGGTTATTGGGGAAGCATAGGTAAATTAAATCAACCTTCTCGGAGGGAATCTCTGCGGTGAAGTTGTTCTCGGCGGTAATCGGTAGATAAACCAAACCCTCATATTTACCGCTATCATCAGCATCCCCCGTATGACCAGCCATGACGTTGGTGTCTACATATACAGGATAAACTGGGTCAGTAACGGCAATCTTGTTATCTTTCCCAAAGATGTCGAGAATGTTACCGGTGTCGCACTTGGAGCCATCGGAGATGAAAATTTCCCCAGCCTCAATCTCACACCCCCGGCTTTGAAAATCGTGGGTAGCAATTTTTTCCCTTAACCAAGGGTAGCCTTGCTCGGGACCATAACCTTTGAAGGTGGCGCGATCGCCCATTTCTTCAACAGCTTTGATTATAGCGGTGCGGCAGGCTGCTGGTAGTGGTTCGGTAACATCACCAATCCCCAGCTTGATTAGCTTAGCATCAGGATTGGCTTCTGCGAAAGTATTGACCCGTCGCGCAATTTCGGGAAATAGGTAGCCAGCTTTGAGTTTGAGGTAGTTATCGTTAATGGTTGCCATAGTAGATTGCTATAAACGCCTTCAAAATAGCTTATATCAAGTCTGGTGGAATACCTATAATTAGGCTGGGGAGATAGGGAGATGGGGAGATGGGGAGATTTTTATGAAGGGTAATTATTCCGACATGATAGTATAGCCCTACGCGCAAGTCCGCAAGTCAGAAGTCAGAAGTCAGAAGTAAGCTATGACTAAGTTTCGGAGTTTACAAATGTCTTAATCTGAATGCGTAGTGCTATACAAGTTTTTTGTAAGCATATGCGCTATGGGAACAGGTGTCAGCGGTCAGTCGTTGGCCTTTGGCTGATATAGCAATTCTCTCTCCCATCAGGTACAAAGGGATCCCCCTAAATCCCCCTTATAAAGGGGGACTTTGAGGCTCAAAAGCGTACCTCATAAATGCAATAAACGCTATAGCTTATGGCTGATAGCTGATAGCTGATAACTGATAACTGATAACTGATAGCTGATAGCTGATAGCTGATAGCTGATATGGAAATTCCGAAATTACTCAACACTCAAATCGGTGATGTAGCAGCTACATCCCTACTGACTTTATATTGCCATGCCCTAGAAAGCCAGTCAAAAGACCCAATTTTATATGATCCATTAGCTGTTGAAATTACTGACAAATTAACTCCTGAATTATCCCAATCAGATAACAAGCTTTATCATAGCTTAGCTAAGGGCAAGGTAGAAAAAAAATTGGTGGTTCATATTGCTATGCGCGCCAAACGCTATGATGATTATACCAGAAATTTCCTGGAGCGATCGCATAAGCGATGCAGCGCGGTCTTGGGGGTTTCCCCCATGAGCGACTGCATCAAGAACAGAATTGTTGTTAATATTGGTTGTGGATTGGATACTCGTTTCCACCGGATCGATAACGGTAAGGTGATATTCTATGACCTTGATTTCCCAGAGGTGATAGCAGTTAAACGGAAACTGTTGCCAGAAACTGACCGCTATCGCTTTATTCCGTCTTCGGTATTTAATTATGAATGGATGGAACTAATCAGAGAGTTGAAGGCTGATTCAGTTTTATTTATGGCAGAAGGCGTGTTTATGTACCTTCAAGAAGAGGAAGTAAAATCATTAGTATTGAAACTGCAATCAACTTTTCCAGGCTGTGAACTTATTGCTGAATTTGTCAAGGCTGCTTGGTTAAAGCCGCCCCTGCGAGCAATCATCAACAGAAAATTACAACAGGATTTGCATTTGGGAAAAGATGCCACTTTCAAGTTTGGTATTAAAGACAGTAAAGACTTGGAGGCTTGGAATCCAGGGCTTGAATTCCTTGATGATTGGTTTTATCTTGATGAACCAGAAAAGAAACTTGGTTTGCTGAGAGTTTTCAAAGATATTCCATTTTTCAGGAAAATACTGTGGACTGCTCGCTATAAGATGAATTGAAAGGGAATCGGGAGTAGGGAGTAGGCAAGAGGCAAGAGGCAAGAGGCAAGTCCAGTAGGGTGCGTTAGGGGCGGACTTGCCCTCATCTTGAACCTTGTAGCCAGCGTTGAGATAGTCCGCACCGTAACGCACCACTAAGGCAAAAGGCAAGAGGCAAGAGTAACCTCTGAACAAGATGTTAATTCGTAACTACCAAGTATCAGATGCCAAAGCTGTGATTGATGTCTACAAAAATGCTATCATGGAGATAGCATCACAGGCTTATGATCGTAAACAAATAGAGATTTGGTCATCCTATCCTAAGGATATCGACCAGTTTACGAAACGGCTGAGTATGGGAATAACACTTGTTGCAGTTGATGGCAATAAGGTGGCGGCTTTTGGTCAATTAAATCCCGCTAATCACATTGATTTACTGTTTACAGCAAAAGACTACTCTCGACAGGGATATGCTACAGCCATTTACCAACAATTAGAAGATGAAGCGTTAAAGCAAGGGGTTAGTTGTCTCTATACTGAAGCTAGCATAATTTCTAAGTATTTCTTTATCAAACAGGGATTTACTATCATTGAACCGGAGACTGTATTGCTTAGGGGGGTAGGGTTTGAACGGTTTAGGATGGAAAAGGTCATGTAAGCAGTCAGCAGTCAGCGGTCAGCGGTCAGCGGTCAGTAGTCAGCGGTCAGCTTATTTTATTCAAAAGCTGTTCGGTGTAGCTTGCCCATAGCCCATTAGTTGATAGCTGAAAGCACCTCAAGTAGCGTGCGCGTAGCGCATAAGCTGATAGCTTAGGCTTTCCGATTGCTAAAATAGTAG
The DNA here is from genome assembly GCF_010672795.1 of Moorena sp. SIO1G6. Lineage (NCBI taxonomy): Bacteria > Bacillati > Cyanobacteriota > Cyanophyceae > Coleofasciculales > Coleofasciculaceae > Moorena > Moorena sp. SIO1G6. The sequence goes on along the minus strand of NZ_JAAHFZ010000034.1, from coordinate 63,767 downwards.
ACAAATTTGTTGTTTTGTTGAACAGTAGCGATCGCAAAATTACAAAGTATGCGATCGCTTATTTTTCTCCTCTACCCACCCTTGCCACACTTATAGTGCTTACCACCTGTTAGGGGCTTTCAACCTAGTGGTGCGTTACGGGTACGCACTAAATTCTTCATTCTTCATTCTTCATTCTTCATTCTAAATTCTTCATTCTAAATTCTTCATTCTAAATTCTTCATTCTAAATTCTTCATTCTTCATTCTAAATTCTTCATTCTTCATTCTTCATTCTAAATTCTAAATTCTTCATTCTTCATTATTACCATTCCTCCAACAAAACATCTGGCAGACTACCAAGCATTTCATCCCAAGTATTGCCAGCCTGTAATGCTTCGATAACTATAGGAAGTGGTTCAGAAAAAATGTTAGGAAAGTCAGCTTCTCCAGGAAATCGAATGGTGAAGGCTAATTGCTCCTTTGGGGGATTGAATTGAGCATTAATTCCCTCACGGTTTCCTCTGGGATCAATTCGATACCAACCGAATTCAGCTAAGTAAACGGCATTCAAACCATGCAAACTGTAAGGCTCACCGTCGTCATTAATACTTAATCGCTGATAACAAAAGCCTGCTGGAATTCCATTCGCTCGTAATAAAGCAGCTAACAAATGGCTTTTTGCGTAACAATAACCGGTTTTATGCTTAAGTACATCCGACGCACGACAGGTGACAGGGTTCATTTTATAGTCAACGCTATGGCGAATGTGATCTCGAACCCACTCAAAACAGGCTTTTGCGTAAGCATTCGATGTTTCATGCTCTATAGCTATTGTCTTCGCCAGTTCCAGAACGCTAGGATGTTGCCAATCGATGATTGCAGTGGTTTGTAGATAGTCTTGTGTATTCTCCATGTTAAAAAGGGAGTCGGGAGTCGGGAATCAGGAGTCGGGAATCGGGAATCGGGAGTCGGGAGTGAAAAAAATCCTAATTAAAGTAGGGTGGGCAAACTAATCTATAGCGTTTATAGGACTCATGAGGTACAAATGGATCCCCCTAAATCCCCCTTAAAAAGGGGGACTTTGAGGTTAATTATTGTACCTCATACATGCAATTAACGCTATAATCATTAATACTCATTCTAAACCAAGGTTTTTTGCCCACCCTACAACCTAAATTCTTAGAGGTTGTCTGAGAAGTCTCATTTGCTACATCTAAGCCCCCTAAATCCCCCGAGCGAGCAATCCCTCGCTCGGGGGACTTTTAGCAGCAAATTGATTCTTGTTCCCCCCAAGCGAGCAATCCCTCGCTTGGGGGGCTAGGGCGTGTTTTCTTGCCTCGGAGATCCCCCGTTGGTCCCCCTTAAAAAAGGGGGACTTTGAGTATGGCTCCCCCCTTTTTTAAGGGGGGCTGGGGGGGATCATAATCTTGCGGAAAACTTTGAAAACACGCCCTAGGGGGGCAAAATTCAGTATAAAAAAACTTTTCAGATATCCTCTTAATTCTTAATTCTTCATTCTAAATTCTTAATTCTTCATTCTCCATTCTTAATTCTTCATTCTAAATTCTTCATTCTAAATTCTAAATTCTAAATTCTTCATTCTCAATTCTTCATCGGTTCCCAATTCCCCGAAACAATGAAACTCGCCCAATAATAAGGATGCTGATACCTCTCGTCTTTCAACATGTCCAGTTGGGTCTGCCGCAGAGCCTCGGTGCGCCCCATGTTATCGTCTAGCAAGCGCTGATAGTAAGCCAGCATCAGCTCTTTGGTGGCTTCATCCTCTACCTTGCGCAAACTGATCAGCTGAGTTTGTGAACCAGCAATTACAAAAGCCCGACGCAAGCCATAGATGCCCTCTCCTGAACTAATCCGTCCGGAACCGGTATCGCAAGCGGATAACACCACCAACTCCGTGCCAGACAACTTAAGTCCTACGGCTTCCAAGGCAGTGAGTACTCCATTCTCTGCACCAGTTCGCTTCTGCTTAAATCCTGCTAGCACTAGTCCGGACAACAGCATGGGATTGTCATAGACGGTGGACTGTTCTTGATTGGGAGCGCTCTCAAAGAAACCGTGGGTAGCAATATGCAGTATCCTGGGACTATTGATTTGTTTGACCGCTGACTCAGTGGCCTTAGCCCCCAGTAGAGGGTCTACTCCCAGCATGTCAGCGATTTCTTTTACTTCCTCAGCAGTGCCTGGTAATGGTGAAAAGTCCAGCTTTGAGAGGTCAATGGAACGGGTAAGGTGGGCACTGGGGAGATTGCTATGATTTTGATTAGCAATTAATTCACCAGCAGAACGGTCAAAGTCAGGATTCCCCAACAACACCGGAGGAGTTTTACTAGCAGATTCCTGGGATAATCTCAGTAAGTCCCTGCCAGAGGTAAGGTAACTAAAGCGATAGTTTTCCACCAAATACCGCTGTTGCTGATCCACCAGGGCTTCAAAGGGAATCAGGTTGAGCTCTCCTTCTGGGGAAAGTAAGATATATCGAGTGGACCCTAACAGTTTGCGCACAGGCTCCATCAACCTCTGATCCACTTGCCGTGCGGCTTGCTTCAACTGAGCTGTGCCTGTGCCTTTGTCTTGAAGAGAGAGGCGAAACAGCTCCAAGTCTGATTCAATCGACTCAAGCTCCCCTAAGTCAATGCCTTGGGGGTCTCCTTGGCCATGAAGTACGTAGGCGGCGTAGCGAGGGGAACCCCAACGTTTACCTTTTTCCGCTTTAGGATTAAAAGGTTGATACTTGACCAATTCCACTAAGGCCGTATTAGCTGGAATCAGCTTTTGAATGGCTTCGATAGTCACACTTTGGTTAGCTGTGCGAAAGTCAGGGCTGCGACGGCTAATTTGATCCTCTAATTGGTGGGCTTGTTCAGAGAGAGACTTAACCCTCTGTTGATAGTATTTAAGAGGTAGATTTGGGGGTCGGTTGTAGGTCAGATTGGCTTGTTGAGTGGGGTTAGAATTGAGGTCATCGAGTAACCTTGGGCTTTTAGGGTCTAAGCCTTGGCTGTAGAACAAGTTTGCTAGTTGAGTGCGGGTAGCGTTGAGGTCATCCAGTAACCTCTGGCTTTTAGGGTCTAACTGTTGACGCAGGATTTGCTGGCTATTGGTGATGAAATCAAGAACGCGACCTTTTCGCCGCAGGACAGTAGTCAAGGCCAGACGGGCTGCTCTGGGATTGTTGGCAGCTGCGTTGAGGTGCAAAGAAATCACTCGGTATGTGCTACTAGTGACAGTATCAAGGTACTTTTGCTTTTGAGGCTCAGGACCAGCAACCAAATTAGAGTTAAGGTTCCGTTCTTCTACCTCCAATCCTTGCTCGAACAGCTCAAGGGCAGGGGTGATATTACTTTGAGCATGATACAGTGCTGCCAGGTTGTTGAGGCTGGTGGCCACATCGGGGTGTTGCTCTCCTAGCAAGCGTTTCCTAAGGTCTAAGGCTTGCTGGTAGAGGGGTTCGGCCTGTTGGTACCTGCCCTGGCTTGAGTACAGGAAAGCCAGGTTGTTGAGGCTGGTGGCCACATCGGGGTGTTGCTCTCCTAGCAAGCGTTTCCTAAGGTCTAAGGCTTGCTGCAAGAGGGGTTCGACCTGTTGGTACCTGCCCTGGCTTGAGTACAGGAAAGCCAGGTTGTTGAGGCTGGAGGCCACATCGGGGTGTTGCTCTCCTAGCAAGCGTTTCTTAAGGTCTAAGGCTTGCTGGAAGAGGGGTTCGGCCTGTTGGTACCTGCCCTGGCTATAGTACAGTTGCGCCAGGTTGTTAAGGCTGGAGGCCACATCGGGGTGTTGCTCTCCTAGCAAGCGTTTATGCAGTTCTAAGGCTTGCTGGAAGAGGGGTTCGGCCTCTTGGTACCTGCCCTGGTCAGAGTACAGTACTGCCAGGTGGTTGAGGCTGGAGGCCACATCGGGGTGTTCCTCTCCTAGTAAGCGTTTCCTAAGGTCTAAGGATTGCTGGAAGAGGGGTTCGGCCTCTTGGTACCTGCCCTGGCTTGAGTACAGTGCTGCCAGGTTGTTGAGGCTGGAGGCCACATCGGGGTGTTGGTCTCCTAGCAACCGTTTGTATAGCTGTAAGGCTTGCTGGTAAAGGGGTTCCGCCTCTTGGTACCTGCCCTGGCTTGAGTACAGTGCTGCCAGGTTGTTGAGGCTTTGTGCCACATCGGGGTGTTGGTCTCCTAGCAAGCGTTTCCTAAGGTCTAAGGCTTGCTGGTAGAGGGGTTCGGCTTCTTGGTACCTGCCCTGGTGAGAGTACAGTAAAGCCAGGTTGTTGAGGCTGATGGCCACATCGGGGTGTTCCTCTCCTAGCAAGCGTTTGTATAGCTGTAAGGCTTGCTGGTAGAGGGGTTCGGCTTTTTTGTACCTGCCCTGGCTCTCGTACAGTGCTGCCAGGTTGTTGAGGCTGGAGGCCACATCGGGGTGTTGGTCTCCTAGCAAGCGTTTCCTAAGGTCTAAGGCTTGCTGGAACAGGGGTTCGGCTTCTTGGTACCTGCCCTGGTGAGAGTACAGTAAAGCCAGGTTGTTGAGGCTTTGTGCCACATCGAGGTGTTCCTCTCCTAGCAAGCGTTTCCTAAGGTCTAAGGCTTGCTGGTAGAGGGGTTCCGCTTCTTGGTACCTGCCCTGGCTATAGTACAGGAAAGCCAGGTTGTTGAGGCTGGTGGCCACATGGGGGTGTTGGTCTCCTAGCAAGCGTTTCCTAAGGTCTAAGGCTTGCTGGAAGAGGGGTTCGGCCTGTTGGTACCTGCCCTGGCGAGAGTACAATAAAGCCAGATTGTTGAGGCTGGTGGCCACATCCGGGTGTTCCTCTCCTAGGACTTGTTGCCGAATCTCTAATGCTTTTTCCCCTAGGGGGATAGCTTCTGAGTACTTTCCTTGTTGGTAAAGCTCCAACAGTTGTTGATTAAGTCGAGATGCTTCTGCTAGTTTTCTTTTAATTACAGATTCGGTTAGCTCAGTTGATGGTGAGCTTTCTTGGGCTTGGGCTATACTCATCTGTCCCCATGGTGGCAGGGGAACTGCTCTGATCCCCATCACACCGACTAGGGTAGCCGCCATCAGCCCTGGGTTGATTAGGATTTTTGGCTTCATGAACGATTAGCCCCCTAAAATCTTAACCATTTGTTGTTCCAGTTGACCTGCCCTGACCTGATCTCCCAAGGTTTGATAAACCTGTTTCCCTTGCTCTAGCCACGCGATCGCTTCATTCTTCTGGCCGATAATCCCACTGGTCACTGCCAGTCCCCCAAGCACTTGAGCTTGAGTATCTAAATCTCCCGCTGCCTTAGCCAGTTCTAGGGCTTGCCGGTAACCCTCCCTAGCTAGGCGATTTAATCCCACCTGTTGGTAAATGTCCCCCAGAAGTTGATAAACCCGGATCGACTCAAGTCCATCAGCCAAAGCTGTTTCCAGCAGGTTAATGGCTTCAGCGTTTAAGTCATTGCTGCGGTACAAATGAGCCAAGGCTAGTGCTTCTGCTGGCTTACTCAACTGCTTTTGCTTAATTTCCTCTGCTGCTGCTGATACCTCCTGGGCTTTTTCCTGACCGAGGATGGTAAACCCGAAACTCCCTTCCTGTTTAGAACTTTTGCCTTGGTCAGTCTTGACAATCAGCCAATAACGAGCACCTGGTTGTAGGGACTGCTTGCCTGAGTAAACTATCTCCGTTGCACTGGTTTCCTGAGTCCACTTCACCCCTGGACCTATCACTGTCACTTGGTAAGTGCTCGCCCCCTCAACCTGATGCCAGCCCAAGAGCGGTTGCTGATTAAGCACAGAACTATCCCGAGGTCTAAGAATATAAGGAATCTCTGGATTATTGGCTGCTCTTTCAATCACTGTATCCTGGTCGGATTGAGATAGCTTTGGTTTTGAGGTAGGAGCACAGCCTTCAGAAACGATATAGTCTCTGCCACCCTCGGGTTCCCACGGCATTAAGTTCTGGCACAGGACTTTAGCAAAGGTATTGCTGGCCAGTAAGAGGTGATCCTTAGCCGCCAATGGCGCACCAATAAAGGCTGGCTGATAATCCTGCCAAGTGGAACGCTTCATTTTCACCTGACCTTGTGGACGAAGGGCCACAACTAGATTTAAACCATTTCCGATCGGACGAGCTGGTCTAGCTAAGCTGACTACCAAGCTCAGCCCCAGGAGCAAGCCAATCAAGAGTTTCCATTTTTTCCATTGCATTAGAGTTTACCTGCCTTCTTTAACGCTTTGTAAGCTAAAACTAACCATTTCGGTTGATCAGGATTAACAATTGAACCTAGCTCAGAACACGTTTGCCATTGTTCAAGGGCTTCGCTATTGCGCGTTTGCTGTTCATAGACCTGAGCCAACAAACAGTGGGCTGAGCCGCGAGTTGTGATTTGTTCCAATCCCTCTGGTGTAGTGGCTAAAGCGATCGCTCCAGTTAGAATGGACTCTGCTTGGTCTAGTTGCTGCTGTTGCAACAATGCCCAACCGAAATTTTTCATCAAGTTGTATCTGATCCTCAAGGGCTGATTTTCCGTCTCCTGTAAACTTTTCCACAGCAGAGGTGTAGCCAATTCTGGTTTATTCTCCAATATCCACAAGCGAGCCAAATTGTTCTCGGCCTTAATCAAATTCCCCTTAACAGCAAATTGATATTGACTCTTGGCTTTATCGAACTGTTGCAGGTCTTCGTAGAGGGACCCTAGATTATAGTGAGCGTTGACATTATCTGGATCGAGAGCCAAAGCCTGAAGATAATCGGCTTCAGCACCAGCCAATTGCCCCTGATTATATTTCTTGACTCCCTGGCGATTGTACCAATCGGAAAAAGCTGGCTTGTTAGAGAATAATAGGGCTAGAACCGCACACAGCAACAATGTGGAAGCGAATTTGGCTTCTTCATGGTAATGCTTGGGAATACGCAGCCTGTTCAGTAATTTTTCAAACCCTTGTTTTCCGGCCTGGGTCAGTTCGCTTCTGGCTTGCAATAGGGTTAAGATACTCGGAAACGCCACCACTGCCACTCCCGCAACTCCGGTGCCAGCACTCAGAAATCGGGGCACAATATCCACCAACAAACTCAGATTCACCGTCCAACTGCCCACCGTCAGCCCTTTCCACAACCAATCCCAGCGGTCCCAGGGATGAGGTGGTGCTTCTGTTTCCAATCGCCACCACCACGCAGCGGCGGGAGGCTGAAAACTGTTTCGGTATTCAGCTAAGTCGATGACTTTGGTAATCTGCTCTGCTTTGCTCTTCAGCAGAGCGTCCAACTCAACCAGTTGCTGTTGATCCGTTGTAGATACGTGATTACACTGACTCCAAGCAGCCTGCACAGCATCCCTGGCATTGAAAATCTCTAGCACTTCCTTTACTTGAGGAGATTGAGACTCTTTTAGGTTAGAGAGTGCTTCTTGATAGCAATTAAGGGCAGTTTCTAGCTCAGAAGTAGTCATCTATAATTTGACAACTCAATAGCACAGATGATTCTTTTGTAGTTTAGATCTTTTTTTATCTATTTGGAGCAATTAGGAAAAAACTCTTGCATAACTCATAAGTATTAAAAATGCTATAGCTCTTAGGAAATAGGCCGTAAGGAGTAGACCCTAGGGAGTAGTGGTTCAGTTATAGCGCTACGCGCAAGTCAGAAGTCAGAAGTTAGAAGTCAGAAGTAAGCTATGACTAAGTTTCAGAGTTTAGGAGCGACTGCATCAAGACAATGTCCTAATTTGAATGCGTAGTGCTATATCAGCTATTAGCTATCAGCTATCATAAAAAAAATCCCAATTAAAGTAGGGTGGGCAAAGTAATCTAATCATTAATACTGATGTGAAGCAAACGGTTTTTGCCCACCCTACAAGCTTCAACTTTAGAAGTAGTGAACAAAAAATACCAATTAAAGTAGGGTGGGCAAAGTAATCTAATCATTAATACTCATTTGAAGCCAACGGTTTTTGCCCACCCTACAAGCTCTCCCCATCTCCTAACAACCTTCAACCCTCTTAACCCTTCAACCCTCTTAACCCTTCAACCCTCTTAACCCTTCAACCTTCAACCTTCAACCCTCTTCAACCTTGGCCTTTCGGCCACGCTACGCGAACAACCAACTTTTAGCAATCAATAGCCAACAAAATCGTTTCCATCTCTTCCCTTGACAATCCCCCATGACCGCCCAACTTGTGTTGTTCAAACCGGTCTTCTTCATACCACCAAACCGTTTCATACTTATTCGGTAAAATCACTAAATTGCCTAACCGATTCAGCAATAGTGGCGATATTTCACCTGTACCGAAATAGCCTTGCTCAAGTAATGTTGTAGTGCGATACACTGTTGCTCGATCTGCCAACTGCTCCGTCAGCAAATCATAGACTTTATCCAAATGGTCTTCCTGAATATACAACACCATATCCCGACATGATCCTGCTGGCACCAACAGTTTACCTTGGGCATTCCGTTTAATAAACTGCTCAATGGAAGGATTAAGCTGATTCAAATAAATAGTAGTCTCTGGTGAAATCTCTATTTGTCCATGATCAGCCGTAATTAGTAATAATGTATTCTTCAGCTTACCAGCTACCTGCTGATATAAAAGTCGCTCCATAGTTAGCAAAAGTGTGCTAACTTCAGCCTGGAACTGCAGGGAGCCAGGACCGTATTTATGAGCGATGCCATCAACAGTATCCAAATACAGGAAAAAGTAGCTCTTATCGGATTCAGCGATCGCGGCTTCAGTCAGGTTAACTAATGCTTCAGGAATAGTTTTGTAGGGAACAATACTTGCCCCATCACACACCACTCGTGAAAAGGGAGAGTAAGCATAATTGTAGTGTTGAAAACAATAAGATTTAACACCATACTGTTGCAATTTTTGATAGAGAGTTTGGGTAGGGAAAAGGCTTTGCTCAGAAATGCCAGTTGTTTGCAAGGTTCCCCGTTGCTTATCACCCGCAAACGAAAACATCAACGGAGCAATAATATCATCCAACAGCGGCTCATAGTAAAACCAATGGAAGACACCACTCTCACCAACCGGAAGCCCTGAGTGAATAGTAGTCACATGAGCAGCAGTTGTAGAAGGAAACTGGGTAGTCAATTTAGAAGCGACACCTTCCACTACAAACCGCTTCAAAAATTCCGATTGTTCAACATAGTCCTGAAAAAAGCGCCACCCGAAAGCATCAACAAAAATCAGAATAACCTTATCATAGCGTTCCGGTAATTCTCCTAATACACTCCTAGGTAATCCCATGTTTCCTTGACCCGTGAGCAGATGATAGATCATCTGGGGAATCTGGGAGAAACAATAGGAGTCATAAAGGGGCTTACCAATGTTGTCATTTAGTCTAGCGTTTTCAATAGCTTTTAAGGAGTCAGAGTTAATCATAGATAGCAAGGGAACAGGGAATCGGGAATCGGGAACAGGGAACAGGGAATCGGGAGTCGGGAATCGGGAATCGGGAATCGGGGAAAAATCCTGTTTAGTTCATTACTATATGGAAACGCTATTCTATAGGATTTATTAATCGATTATTTAAACTACTTTAAATTTAACACACCAAAAAAAAAATATCAAATTTATTTAAAAAAAATCCTATTTATAGCGGTTTATCGCCTAATGAGGTATATAGTATTTTTTCCCTGTTCCCTGTTACAGGTTACCTGTTACCTCTTAGAGGATATCTGAAAAGTTTTTTGATACTGAATTTTGCCCCCCTAGCCCCCCAATTCTGGGGGGAACAAGAATCAATTTGCTGGTATAAGTCCCCCAAAATTGGGGGAGGGGGCTTTGATCTAGCAAATCATACTTTTCAGACAACCTCTTATAATATACAGTAATTTTTTTTTATGTTCTCTGTTTCCTGTTCCCTCAACCAAAAAAAACTTTTCCAAAACTCTTGACAAAAACATATATAATCATTACGATTATAAATATAAATAAAAAGCAAGAGGTTCACCTTATGCCTTCAAAATTACCGCCTAACTCAGATAATAATCCTGACGAGTCTTCCCCAAAAAAAATCCCTGTTCAGCATATTTTAAAGGGGTCCCGCAAGGCCATACTTAATACGATGCATACCCTGTATGTACTTCGTTACACGGAAATTTCCGACTGGACTCCTCTTCAGCCAACGGGCATTCCGGGAGAGTTCATCACAATTACCGTCAAGTACTTGATTATCCCGTAAAACCTTAAATTCCTGGGGGGTTTTCCCCCCGGCAAAACCATCGGGTCTAATCAGATAGGATCATGTCTGGATAGGTGAAAAAACTGAATGACATAGCGATGCAGCGCGGTCTTGGGGGTTTCCCCCATGAGCGACTGCATCAAGACAAGGTGAATTTTCTAGCCGTGGATAGTATTTCTGCGGCTATTTTTTTGGGGTTAGGAGGTTGAAGGTTGAAGGTTGAAGGTTGAAGGTTGAAGGTTATTTTGTTGAAGGTTGAAGGGTGAAGGTTAGGAGGTTGAAGGTTAGGAGGTTGAAGGTTAGGAGGTTAAAGGTTAAAGGTTATAAGGTTAGCAGGTTGTTCGCGTAGCGTGGCCAAAGGCCAAGCTTGTTCGCGTAGCGTGGCCGAAAGGCCAAGGTTATTAGCTTAAAAGAAATGCTTGATTTCAATTAGTAAGAATATAGCACTACGCATTAAGGTGTTTGAAATTCATAAATTCCGAAACTTAGTCATAGCTGACTTCTGACTTCTGACTTCTGACTTCTGACTTGCGCGTAGCACTATAATGCTGGGATTGGTGAGATTCTTGATATTCCCACACTTCCCTTCTTTGCTTGACAAAGTAAGAGATATTGGTTTACTATCCTAGATTAATTTTAAAAAAAATATTGAGAAAATGTTAAGGCTTTGGGGAATGTCTGCTCTGTTCGTGGTAGGTTGTTATCGCAACCTGAGACAACAAAAGTTTTAGGTTAACAATGATCATCAAATGGAGATATGATGGTGAATTTTCAGTCTATCGGGAAGAAAGTTGCTTCCTTCTTTCTTTTAGTTGCTTTGTGCTTGTCTGTTTTCGTTGCTAACCCTGCTGTAGCTCAAGCTCGTGAGCTTTATGGGGCTGTTAATTCAGATGGTCAAGTATGGTATGGTGAGGGTTTCAAAAGCCGGGAACTCGACGGAGGTATTTATCTTATACAGTTTCAAGAAGGATTTCAAAGTCTGCCAGCACCTACTGTTTCTATATATGGTTCGCCGTGGAAGACTTTCAATATGTCTGCTGCAATTGTTGAAGTCGGACCCGATTATTTGGTCGTACAAACTTCTTCTCCAGATCGTCCTGCCGATAGTGCCTTTACTTTTACGGTTATTGGCGACTAATTACATTTTGGATTCTGTAAAATCCTAGGAATCAAAGTAAGGATTCAGCGAACAGCTATCAGCTATCAGCTGATAGCTGACAATTTCAATTAGCAAGAATAATCCTGGGATTAGTGAGATTGTTGAATGCGATCGCGTAGCGTGGCCTATTGGCCATGGCTTCCCACACTTCCCGACTCCCGATTCCCGATTCCCGATTCCCGACTCCCGACTACTATATACTTATTTCCAATTCCAGTTAAGACCAAAACTTGAGGAGCAGGGGTGATGACTTCAACAGAGAAAGTACTGGTGGCGGGTGCTACAGGTGGGGTTGGACAGCTAACGGTGGCCAAGCTACTAGAGAAAGGTTTTCAGGTTAGTGTTCTGACTCGCAGTGCTGAAAAAGCTCAGGAAATGTTTGATAACCGAGTAGAGATTATAGTTGGTGATATCCGCTATCCCTCTAGGCCGTGTTTTCAAAGTTTTCCGCAAGATTTAGATCCCCCCCAACCCCCCGCGCGGAAGGGGGGAGCCATTCTCAAAGTCCCCCTTTTTTAAGGGGGATTTAGGGGGATCTCCGAGTTTGAAAACACGCCCTAGCCTCCCCCCTGCCATCCAAAATGTTACTCATATCATCTGTTGTACTGGAACGACTGCTTTCCCTTCTAATAAGTGGGATTTCGACACAATGGATCAGGCGAAAGGATTCCCAAGTGTGATCGAGTGGCTCAAGATCTATCTCAACCCCACCTACGCTCGTACTAAAGCCAAAAATAGTCCTGAGCAAGTTGATGTTATAGGAGTCACCAACCTGGTAGCAGCAGCTCCTAAAGACCTCAAGCGGTTTGTCTTTGTATCCTCTTGTGGTGTGCTACGGAAAGATAAACCACCCTATAGTATTCTTAATTCCTTTGGTGTACTCGATGCCAAACAAAAAGCTGAAGAAATTATCATTAATTCAGGATTACCTTATACTATTATTCGCCCAGGACGATTGATCGACGGTCCGTTTACCTCCTATGATTTAAACACTCTGTTGAAAGCGACAACAGCAGGAAAATTAGGGTTAGTCTTAGGTACCGGGGATACTTTATCAGGTCAAACTAGCCGGATTGATGTGGCATCAGCTTGTGTAGAATCCATTGCTAACTCTGTTACAGTTGGAAAAGTTTTTGAGCTGATAAATAGGGGAGCGAGACCATCAGTAATTGATTGGCCAGGGCTATTTTCTACTCTGGAGTACTTAAGCATTTAGCTATCAGCCGTCAGCGGTCAGCGGTCAGCGGTCAGCGGTCAGCTTATTTTATTCAAAAGCTGTTCGGTGTAGCTTGCCCTACGGCGTTGCTTAATAATGGAATGATTTCAAGACTTTTGTGGAATGGGCATCTTGGTGGAACTGGCATCTTGCCAGTTTCAATATATTTTCGGGCGGGCAGGATGCCCACTCTACTCCTATTCAAAAGAAGATTCAGCAACGCCTGGCCTACGGCCAATGGCTGATAGCTGAATGCTGATAGCTGAAAGCTGAAAGCTGAATGCTGATAGCTGAAAGCTGAATGCTGATAGCTGAAAGCTGATAGCTGATAGCTGAATGCTTACCTCCCGATTCCCTACTCCCCACTCCCTACTCCCACCCCTCTCGCTAACGTAAACCCTTCAGCAGTGCCTAAAAATACTTGGTTAGGTAATTGCAAAGCCGCTAACGTAGAATTGTCCAAGAGCAGGTAAGATTGAGTTGAACACAACTGTTTTAAAGTATTTTCATCTTGGGGAATCACTTTGCGATCGCTATAAAAATCTAAACTAGGACGCTGATAGGAAAAAGACGTATAGATAATATCCCCTGGAGCCGTATTTTCCTGAATCAAAGCCGCCACTGGCTTAACTGGAAATGCTTCATTTAACTCCCAGAGCCAAGAGTGAGAACTCATTAATAATACCAAAGTTATATACATCCCTATCAATAAAATTGGGATAAAATTGCGGTTATGCTGTTTAATTGTCCAAGCCGCTAGGGTCATGGTTAGGCTTACCACCATACCCATAAGGATTAAAACCGGTTGGGGATCTGCCAAGATAAAATAAATACATCCCCCTAAAGCAGCTACTCCAATAAATCCTAAAATAATTGTTAAAATCTTAGGATAACGACTCCAATGTTGCCAAAATACAGTGAGTTTAGCGGCAACAGCTATAGCAAAAAAGGGATACACAGGCATAATATACCAGGGTAGCTTAGTGGCCATCATAGAAATAATTGTCAAATAGCCGATAGTCCCAATTAAAATTAAACTCCCCCAACTCGTGAGGGGTTTTCGCCAAGCTAGATAGAATCCTCCTATCCAAAACAATAGCCAAGGGAAAGTATACTTAATTAACTCCAAAAGATAATACCACGCTGATCCTTGATTCCCTTCCACCTTTTCAGAGATGCGAGCAAATCCTTGAGAGAGAAAATGAACTTGCCAAAAGGTTGCTCCATAATGCTGCCATTGGGCAATATACCAAACCAAAACCGGTGCGTAACCTAGGACTATGCCCAACCAAAAATAGCGACTTTTCAACAACCCTAAGGTTTTATTGGCCAGAATAAAGACCAAAGCAATTGCCCCTAGAGGCACAACTAATAGACCTTTTGTGAAAGTAATTAGTCCTAAACAAACTCCGATCCCAATTGCCCAATAAGACTGAGCCTGACAAGCTTTAAGTAAGCAAAATAGCAACAGCAAAAACCAAGTATTGATCATGCCATCCAGCATTGCCAAACGTCCGTGGCGCACAACTGGCAACAGGGTTAAGTAGACGCTAGCGGCAAATATGGCACTGAGACGTTGAAGGAATAGTTCTCGTGCTACTAAATAGAGCAGTGGTACTCCACACGCTGACAAAAAAGCACCAGGCAAACGAGTAGTGAATTCTTGGACACCCCCTACTTTATAGCTTAAAGCAATCAGCCAATCCATCAAAGGGGGTTTCAGTAGATAAGGTTCTCCCCACAGAGTAGGATGGAGCCAGTTACCCGTGCGATAGATTTCTCTAGCGATCAGGGCTCTAGTGCCTTCATCCCAGTCCCGTAGGGGTACATTTCCCAGAAAAATACCCCAAAGGAAAAGGGCGGCCAGGAAAAGGCTTAGGATCCACTTGATATCAGTGAGAGAGGGATTTTTTAAGGTAAGTGCTAATTTGTTCATCTATAACAAAGGGAGTAGGGAGTAGGGAGTCGGGAGTAGGGAGTCGGGAGTAGGGAGTCGGGAGTAGGGAGTCGGGAGTCGGGAGACGGGGTAACAAAATTGACTGTACCTCATAAGTATGAAAAACGCTATATTAATGTTTTGACTAGTTTCGCCCTAGGATGGTTATATAGCATTTCCATTTGATTTGTGAACATAATCTCTTTGGGAAAGGCAAGAGGCAAGATTTAATTAAGTATATAGGAATTTTTGGTAATCAAAAAAACTGTAATTATTTTTTTGTATTTATTTATTAACTCTATAGCAGCATTTAAAGCGTTTTTAATAACTATAATGTCCACAGTTTTTTTTTCCTATTCCCTGTTACCTATTCCCTGTTCCCTGTTCCCTGTTCCCTGTCTTGATATAGATTGATAATCAAAAGATGCATCCTCTATCTCCATCAAATCAACTCCCTCTCTATGGCAAAAGAATCATTGTAACAGCACCAAGAACCTATGGGTCTCGGTTATCTCAACAAATCATTAACCAGGGTGGACTTCCCATAGTGATGCCAACCATTGAAACCTGTTTGTTAGAAAATTATCCTGAATTAGATGCTGCTCTCAGGGAAATAAGTAAATTTGATTGGATTGCCTTTACTAGTCGCAACGGAATAGACGCTTTTTTTGCCCGCATGGCATCCTTGGGTATTTCTAAATCTGTGCTGAAAAATTGTCAACTATCTGCCATTGGAAAAGATGCCGAAAGATTGTCGGATTTTGGAGTAACAGCTGATTTAGTTCCGGCTGAAGCTAGCCCAACCGGAATGGTTACTGAATTGTCTAACTATCCAACTATTGATCAGAAAACTATATTAGTTCCTATTCCAAAGGTGGTCGGGATACCAGAACCTAATGTCATTCCCAATTTTATTTCCGGTTTACAGGAATTGGGCATAAAAGTCAGTCCAGTATTGACCTATCAAACCCGAATTTTGGATAAAACTATCTATGATGTAGAATTGAATCTGATTCGTCAAGGCAAGATAGATGTTATTGCTTTTAGTAGCACCGCAGAAGTGACCGCTTTTTTGACAATGGTAAACTCCCCCCAGGATTATAACCATTGTGTCATTGCTTGCTTTGGTCCCTATACCGCTGCTAATACTGAAAACTTGGGGTTAACTGTCTCTATTGTATCTAAAAATTACCGCTCCTTTGAGGGATTTGCGAATGCGATCGCAAACTTTTTTAATAGCTAACTTTCAGCTATCGTAATCCTAAATAAATTGTGATAATTTTTGATGCCATATTCCGTACTTCTTACTCCCGATTCCCGATTCCCGATTCCCGATTCCCGATTCCCGATTCCCTTTGCTATATAATTAGCGAAGGGAAATTTAGGTGGGTGAATGGAAACCAATCAGCCCTCAGTCAACCCCAATACCCCTAATCTAGATCGGCTTCACATCAAGCGCCCCTGCTTGGTAGTTGCTGATCTCGAACGAGCATTCACCATTTACCAAGATATCCTAGGATTTAAGCTCGACTATCTGGCTGAAGCATCCCCAGACTCTTACCTCTACCAAGTGTTTCAGTTTCCCAAAAGTGCTCAGCTCAAATTTGCATCACTCAGTACAGAAGACGAACCTAGAGCCCTAGCCCTGACCGAAGTCAAGGGAATTGAATTACCCACCCCTACCACTCCCTATCGTTTAGCCCTGGTGGTCAGAGTAAAAGACCTGACCCTAACCATTGAGAAAATCCGTGAACTCGGCCTTGAAACCATTGAGCCCAATTACTTTACTAGACCACCAAACCTCAATTTCACTGAGCAAGCATTCTGCGATTACGACGGTCATCGGATTATGCTTTATGATGTGACATCTGGTTGAGTAATTTAGCGAAGGGAATAGGGAGTCGCACCTCTGCATCGCTATTCCCGACTCCCAGATCCGCTGTTCCCTTTGCTATAGTTATTGCTTCTAAAAGAACGTGAGAAAAATCCTTGGGCTGAGCTTGATTGCCATTGGTTTAGCCATTGGGTGGTTATCTATCCGGAATCACCAGCCACCCGATGCCCTCTCTTCAGATGTTTCGCCACCCCAGAAACAGATCAAATACCAATCCCATCCTCTAGACTTTAGTGTGGTTCATACCTTATTAATTCCAGCTGAAAGTGGATTTTCCGTTACTCCAGCCATATCGGAACAGTTAATCACCTTAGAAGATTTAGCCCAAAAGCACCAAGCTGTAGCTGCCATCAACGGCGGTTTTTTTGACCCAAAAAATCAGAAGACCACCTCAATCGTAATCAAGCAAGGGCAACTAGTAGCAGATCCCCGTGACAACCAGGGGCTAATCCAAAATCCCAACTTACAGCCCTACATGGATAAAATTCTCAATCGATCAGAATTTCGGCGATACCGTTGTGGGTCAACAGTCCGCTATGATATTACCCTACACAGTGAACCGACCCCCCCCGGTTGTCAATTATTAGATGCCCTAGGCAGTGGTCCGTTGCTGGTTCCACAAATTACATCAGTCACCGAAGGTTTTGTAGCTGTAGAAAATGGCAAAGTCATACGAGATGCCCTAGGGAGCAGCCGACTCAATGCTAGAAGTGCAGTCGGTATTACTCCTGATGGCAGCATTTTGTTAGTCATGGTCGCTCAAAAACCAGAAGCTCCCAGAAATTCCGGTATGTCGTTCAGGGCCCTAGCTACCTTCCTGAAAACTGCTGGGGTGGAAAAAGCCATGAATCTAGATGGAGGAAGCTCCTCCGCTCTTTATTATAACGGCAAAACCATTTATGGGAGAGTGGACAAAAACGGAAATCGAATCAAACGAAAAATTAAATCGATTCTAATGGTTAACCAAGACCCGTGACTAGTAGGGAGTCGGGAGCGGTGCGACCCGTGGCGAATTTAATTCGACGACTGTAAGCGCACCGAGGGAGTCGGGAGTCGGAACGATCTGAAAATATAATCAGTCCTTAATTATTATATAGCAGTTCTCCTCTTTATGAGGTACACAGGATTTTTGACCTATTCCCGTTTTCCTATTCCCGATTCCCGATTCCCGATTCCCTATTCCCTAAAATCCAAAACTTGTGTACCTCACCTATTTTAGAAATGCTATAAGAAGATAATAGATGGCATTAGTGAAAAAGTAAATGGCTAAGAAAGTAGCACTGCTGATCGCGGTTGATCAGTATGCAGAAGGTTTAACTACCCATCAAGCTGCCTCCCATGATGTGCAAGCAATGCAGCGAGTTTTACAAGAGAAAACCCTAGGGGATTTTAATCGGGTAGACTTGCTGCTCAATCCCAATATGGTCAACCTAAAAGAGGCAATTCAGAACCTAGTTGACCAATGTGGTGTCAATGACTTAGCCCTAGTTTTTTTCTCTGGCCAAGGAATTATTAATCAGGATGGTAAACTGTATTTAACAACTAGCATCACGACTAAAGATAACCTTGAAGGTACTGCATTACCCGCTTCTTTTTTACACCAGCAATTTAGTCGTAGTGATGCTCAGCAACAAATAGTAATTCTTGAGTGTGATTACTATAGTGCTTCCGCTGATGGTTCGCTGACAGAACCTGTGAGTGTCAATCTCAAGGAAGAACTCAGTGCTCCAGGGCGAGCAGTTCTCACCTCCTCCACAACTACACAAACCTCTTTTGAACAGGAAGCACCTCATTGTTCCCTTTACACCCAGTACTTAGTCGAAGGCATTGAAACTGGTGCAGCAGACCGAGATGGGGCTGGCTTAATCTATGTTCGTGAATTACATAACTATGCCACCGAAAAAGTCCAGACTATTAAGCCCCAGATCGAGCCAGCTCTGTTTCTCGATAATAAAGGGTTGGATATTTTACTGACTATTTTAATGAATAAAGACCCCAAGGATGATCCCGATAGTGAGTATCGCAAAATCGAAGCCAAGTATCGCAAAATTGTGGAAAACTATGAACGGTATGGTAAGATTCCTGAAATTGTTCAATATACATTAAATAAAAAACACAAAGAGTTGGGGATAACTGTTGACCTACACCAACCTGACCAACTCATTTCTGATCAAGGCATAGACTACTCTAACTTGCGAGATTTACTCAAAGCCGGTAAATGGAAAGAAGCCGATCAGGAAACCTTTGCTCTAATGGTTAAAGCAGTTGATCGAGAAGAAGACAACAATCTCGATCCTGAGTCAATCAAGAATTTTCCCTGCACCGATCTACACACCATTGAGCAGCTTTGGCTAAAGTATAGCAGTGGGCAATTCGGCTTCAGTTTGCAAAAAGAAATTTGGCAGAAGCTTGGGGGAAAACTTGATAGTGACGAGAATAACGTTGATAAACTAGAATTCAACCGAAGCGTGTATGTTTTGAGTTCCTATTACAACCCAAACAGTATTTCCCGCAGTAATTATTTCCCTAACATATTAGCGTATCAAACTCAGCTTTATCAACAATTTGGTCATAGTGTGGGATGGCGACAGCGCAAAGGATTGCACCTCAGAAGACGATGGAAAAATTATGAAGACCTTACATTTTCCGTAATCTGGGCTCCAGTGGGTCACCTGCCAACTCTGGTTGGTCGTGATGGCATGAATTTGGGAGTATTATCGATTTGGAGGATGAGGGTTAATTTATTCTCTCACCTTGAGGAGTGTTGGTTATAGCGTTTGTAAGTATTCAGCTATCAGCCGTCAGCGTGTCGCGTATCAGCTTATGGGCACGCTACTTGAGGTGCAGCCTGGTCTTGGGGGTTTCCCCCACTCGCGCTTTGCATCAAGACAGTGTGGCACAGGCTTCGACGCATCGGACCTATTAGCTGATAGCTGACAGCTGAACGCTTAGGTTGAGGAAATGCCAAGCTGGAGAAATAATTCTCAGCACAAATAAGAATCATGAATCGAAACCGTTTCAAAGTTGGAACCTTTAACCTATGCAACTTAGTGCTACCAGATGTCCTATACTATAGAAAAAAGATATATACCCAAACAGAGTACGCTCTTAAGACCACCTGGATCGCTGAACAACTGAAGAAGATGAAAGCTGACATTGTTGGCTTTCAAGAGGTATTTCATAAAGAAGCTCTCCAACAAGCACTGGCTCAGAGCCAAGTTTATGACAATGCCACCACTGTGTTCGCAAACCCTACGGGTAAAAGTCCAGTTGTTGCCCTGACCTCCAGGTTTCCAGTGCTTGAATACAACGTCATCAAAGATTTTCCCACTACGGCATGCCTGGATATCCAAGGAACAGACATCCCACTCAAGCGTTTTTCTCGACCAGTGTTGGAAGCACATCTCAAGCTGAGTGACACGATTGATTGTACAGTTTTTGTAATTCACCTCAAGTCCAAGCGTCCGATCATCCCAGATGGAGTAGACCGCAACGACCCAATTGAACAAGCCAAAGGACAAGCGAGATCTCTAATCCTCCGAGCAGCTGAAGCAACAGCTTTGCGGGTAATTTTGATGGATAAGCTTCAGCACAGGGATCATCCGGTAATAGTTATGGGTGATGTCAATGATAGTGGTCTGGCTATAACCTCTCAAATCGTTTCTGGAGAGCCTCCTTTGAGAAAACTCTGGTTTCAGCAAAAGCAGATCATCTGGGATGTGTTGTTGTATTACGTCAAAGACATTCAAGCTCGACAAAACTATGGTGACTTCTACTACACCCACATCCATAATGGCCACCACGAGAGCCTAGATCACATCCTGGTTAGTCAGGAATTCGTGGTTCAAAATCCCAAACGCATTGGCAGAGTTGGGTATGTCTCCCTTTTCAATGATCATCTGATCGACGAAACTTTGAGTGAAGAGAAAATTGAGACTTGGCAATCTGATCACGGACAGGTCGTTGTCTCCATCGAACTTGATTCATAAGGTGATGTATGAACACTGAAGAGATAGCTAACATTTTCAACTTACCTCCTGAACTTCCTACCGAAGAACTGTTTGAACCGTTGATATCTAGCCAGAGCGTATTAATCGAGCGCATCATCTCCACTGGACAAACTACACCAACCGGAGAGTGGTATGACCAAGACCAAGACGAATGGGTAATCCTCTTACAAGGGCAAGCAACCCTTGCCTACCTTGACGGTTCCAGTGTCAAGCTCAAAGCAGGGGATTATCTATTTATTAAAGCTCATCAAAAGCATCGAGTTGAATATACCAGTGCTGAGCCACCCTGCATTTGGCTAGCCGTTCATGGCAATTTGCAACAGCAGCAGACGTAGGCAAAATTTTCAGGACTTACGCAAAACTGGGCGTTGCTTAATAATGGAATGATTTCAAGACTTTTGTGGAATGGGCATCAGGCGTGGAACGGGCATCTTGCCCGTTACAATCTTCGGGCGGGCAGGATGCCCACTCTACTCCTATTCATTCGAAGATTCAGCAACGCCCAAAACTGGACTCTAAACCCGCTTATAGCATTTCTCAAATAGATCAGGTATCAGAAACGCTATAGAGTAATCGCCCTTCAAGTATGATCCTAAAGTATTAAGTTTTGTAAAACGTTTCATAACTTGATTAGCTAGCCCTGATTACTTACTAGAGGTTACTGTTGTGATGGGGAAATGCGATCGCTATTTATTGTCGTCTCATTTTCCCTTAACTCGTAAACATTCAGCCTAATGCCTAATGCCTAATGCCTTGACCAAAGGCCACGCTACGCGAATGACTCACGCTACGTGAACAGCAGACTTAACTCAGATTAAATGAAGGTTACCTGTTGTCTTGATGCAGCGTGGTCTTAGGGGTTTCCCCCAAGACCACGCTGCATCGCTTATTCAAAAGCTATTCAGTGTAGCGTGGCATAGCCTTCGACGCTGGGACGTAACCCATAAGCTGATAGCACCTCAAGTAGCACCATCTGTAGCGCATTAGCTGATAGCTGAATGCTTACATAATTACTTGGATATCCCAATTCATTTCAGTAATTAGTCGTATTAAATAAATAATATTACTTAATTATTCAAAAAATCTACGTCATTTTAATGAAAACAATAATTCTGTATAATAGGTTACTGACAATACATAGCCTATATATTGTTGGTCATTTGAATCTAAAACCACACAAGAGTAATTAAGCTTTTCTTGCATTGTTATTACCCCTTGAGGTATTTTCAGATAAATTTAAAAAAAACTATATTTGTGATAAATACTGCCAATAACCACTATATAGCTGGGCTGATTGACAAGATAGGTTTGGCTCTTCCGTACTTGTTATGCTAAATTAACACTTTGCCAAAGGGACTGAGGCCGTAGGCCACGCGGGGCGCGTTCGGAGCAGGGACTTCGGAGCAGGAGGAAGAGGCAGCTATATGGGAAAAATTTATGGTTAAATAGCCTCATAACCCTTACACAGTAAGCTTTTCGGGGGGGGTAAACTATAAATTTAGCATAGTAGGTACTGAAGAACCATAGGTTTACCCTAGTACCCCCGTGAGGGGTATTAACCTTCATCCAATCAAGATATTTCTTTGCTACATTGCTTAATTGTGGGTGTTACGGATTTGAACTATGAAATTGATTTGGTGCATCACGGCAAGCCGTGTAACCTATGCAGCATTTAGATTGTGATATCTAAATTCCTCAAAAATAGCAGGGAACAGCTGATCTGGGAACTGCTAAAAACCAATTTAAATGCGCATTAAGCACCTAAGAGTCTACACAATCTACACAGAATTAATTACCTATTCTCAATCTCTTTAACCCTGACATTGTCAGGGTTTGAGTTTTTTGAAATGTGTAATCAATTTTGTGTAATCAATTTTGTGTGCCTGCTTAGCTTAGACACATTGCAGTTCAAGGCGTTGCTGATTTGAACTATGAAATTGATTTGGTGCATCACGGCAAGCCGTGTAGAGACGTTATAGTGCAACGTCTCAAAATCTAAATTCATACCCGGATTCAGCAACGTCGAATTCATCAGGCATTAGCAAGGAGCAAATAATTCAATGAATGCATCTACATATCGTGACGCTGTCCAAAAGTCCTTCTTGTTTTATGAAGCTCAGCGCTCCGGTAAACTTCCTGGAGACAATCGCATTCCATGGCGCGGAGATTCTGCCCTCAATGATGGTGCAGATGTCGGTGTTGATCTGACTGGCGGTTATTACGATGCTGGAGACCATGTTAAATTCGGCTTCCCCATGGCTGCTTCCATGACTATGCTGGCTTGGGGCGCAATCGAATATGAAGACGCCTACCAGCAAATGGGTCAATGGGATGAGGCGTTGGATGCCATTAAGTGGGGTACGGATTACATCCTCAAAGCCCACATCACCGACAATAATGGTCAAACTAAAGAGTTTTGGGGGCAGGTTGGAGACGGTAACATCGACCACAGCTTCTGGGGACCGCCGGAAACTATGACCATGCAGCGACCAGCTTTTAAAATTGATCCTTCAAATCCTGGTTCTGATTTAGCAGGTGAATCAGCTGCGGCCTTAGCTGCGGCTTCAATGGTTTTTGAATCCTCGAATAAAGATTACGCTAAGCAACTACTAGATGAAGCTAAAGCTCTATTTGACTTTGCCGAAACTTATCGCGGCAAGTACTCTGACTCGATCACCAATGCTGCTCAGTTCTACAATTCTTGGAGCGGTTACCAAGACGAACTAGCTTGGGGCGCAATGTGGCTATACAAAGCAACTGGTGACCAGGGGTACTTGAATAAAGCAGAAAATCATTACCGAGGTATTCCTTCTACATGGACTCAATCTTGGGATGACAAGTCTTATGGTACAGGGATTCTTCTTGCTCAAGAGACTAATCAACAGAAGTATCGTACAGACGTAGAAAGCTGGCTAAACTACTGGAGTGACGACAGTGGTCAAGGGATCAAATATACAGAGGGCGGACTAGCTTGGTTAGATACCTGGGGTTCCCTACGATATGCTGCCAATACCGCTTTCCTTGCTGGTGTTTATAGCGATACCGTTAATGATATTAATGGTCGCTACTCTGATTTCGCAGAGGATCAGATTGACTACATTCTTGGCGAAAATCCTAACAATCGCAGTTATGTTGTCGGTTTTGGCGACAATTCTCCCAAGAATCCCCACCATCGTGGGGCTCATGGTTCCACTAGCAATAACATCCAATCACCAACGAACAACCGCCATGTTCTCGTAGGCGCTTTGGTTGGAGGCCCATCTGAAGCAAATGATAATGCCTATGAAGATCGTCGAGAAAACTTTATCACTAATGAAGTAGCTCTTGACTACAACGCTGGCTTTACTGGTGCTCTTGCCTATTTGTACGCTGAAGAGATGGAACTCAGTCCAGTCAGTCTGGGTTCTATCCCTGAACCACTAGTGTCTACACCAAATCCGATTGGTGAGTTGATAATTTAGTCTATGGAATTTCATTATGACGGTACTAGTGGGATTTTACATTTTTGGTGCTCTCTACTTTTTCTTAATCTGGTTTCAAGCGTTCCAGAAAGACACTAATTTATCTCATGAGCAAATCTGCTTGTCTTGGATAGTGTTGACGATAGCAACCCTTTTTTGGCCAATTGTTGCCCCGATTGCTACTCTGGAAAAGAGAAAAGAGTGCTAGGGCGCTGGGGGTTTGTTTGTCCTCTGATATCGTGTCTAGTTGTTTCGGTAATCGGTAATCGGGGGATTTTAGGGAGTCGGGAGTCGGGAGTCGGGAGTCGGGAGTAGTGATGCAGCGATTAGCGCGATCTAGCGCGGTCTTTGCTACTGTTCCCTGTTCCCTATTCCCTATTCCCTATTCCCTGTTCCCTGTTCCCTGTTCCCTGTTCCCTGTTCCCTGTTCCAAAGCGCTATAGTTTCAAACTTAATCTAATCTCACCTCTTTTGACAGGTGTCTAAACCAATTAAAGTACAAACAAATAGATAGGATAATAAATAAAAACAACAGGATTCCAAAATTATCCCAACGTTTCATCATCAACATGATTCCCATTAAAAACAAGACTATCTGCCAAGGAATCCCGATCAATGTCGATAGAATATCCCGCCGATTCTCGTTCCTGATTTTTGCCTGACTATTAGCTGGGAGGTTTTGACGGATTACTCCCCAAAACCCAAACGGTCGAGTCACTCGATAGAAATTATCCATCACCTCCCGGTCAGTTGGCTCAGTTAAAAATGTCCCTAGGATACATCCTAGTAATGAGCAAATGCTGGGAATGAGAAACAGCGCATATTCCTGAAATTGAGCGTAATTTAAGTTGGGTATTACTATTGCCTTGGTTAAAATAGCTGCTACCATCCCCGCCACTGTCCCAAGGGCAAATCCATATCCATTAAAGCGCCACCAGTACCATCTCAACACCAGAGGAATAGACAGTCCAGCACCTAGTCCCAGGGTTAGCCATCCCCAAATATCATTGATATTGGTGATATTGAAACTAAATAGCAATCCCACCACTACAATTACAATTGATGCCCAGCGGCTTTGAACAATCAGTTGTTGGCTAGAGGCTTGGGGATTGATATAAGCTTGATAAATATCCTTAACCCAGTAAGCAGCACTAGCATTGATGATGGAGTCAAAGGTAGACATAGCTGCTGCAATAAAACAAGCGATCAGCAACCCTTTTATCCCCACTGGCACATATTCTGCGATCACCGTTGGTAAGATAAGTTCAGGGTCAGCAATTACCGCTTTAGTGGTTCCGTAATGGATACCCAATACTGCAAAGGCTGTAACCAAGGGCCAACGAAAAGAAAGCAAGATTATCCAAAATAGGGACAGTAACCCGGCTTCGCGATCGCTTTTAGCGGCAAAATAGCGTTGGATCATATAGCCACCCCCGCCGCCAAACCCTACCATAATTTCTTTGAACAGATAGAATAAAATTACGCCACCGAACAAATTGAATATGGCATAGTCTCCCGGTAGATCAACTGTGATTGGGGGCGAGATGCTGCTCCACTCCGTGAAATTCCAGGTTTGTAATTGCTCAGCCCCAGGAATCGAGACCGAGAAGGTATCCGGGATAGTTGCCGTAGAGAATGCGATCGCACAAATATAGATAATCGCAATAAAAATCAAAATACCTTGAAATACATCCGTCCATACCACGCCGTAAAAACCGCTAACAGCCGTGTATACCAGGGCGAGCAAAATCAAAAATATCGAAGCATAGCGGTCATCAATACCCAGAAATTCCCCCAAGAATTTGCCCCCCCCAACCGAAAAGTAACTCATTGAGCCAATCGCAAAGATAATATTAGCAACAGCACTTATGATCCGAGCCGTATTGCCTTCCCTTCCTGAGCCGAAGCGCAAGTGCATCCATTCCGCCAAAGTCATTACATTTGCCCGTCGGTTCCACTTGCCCATGAATATCATAAAAATAGCCATAATTAAGACAACGCCACCCCGGATCTCGATCAAAAATCCCTTCGTTCCCAGAGCATAAATTAAGGCGCTGATCACCATCGTGCCAGCCAAGTCAGTATTGGACGCCATTCCAGAAGCCCCCAAAACCCACCAGGGCAGATTGCGATTTCCCAAAAAGTAGGATTCTATACCCTCAGATGCTTTCCGTTGAAGAATAACCCCAAAAACAACTATGCAAATCAGGTAAATAGTAACAATGATGTAATCAACTGGATGCATGAATTTTATTATGAAGGATTAATTAAAAAAAACCTAATTACAGTAGGGTGGGCAAAGTAATATTATCTAGAATACTCAAAAAAAACAAACTGTTTTTGCCCACCCGACAAGCTTGAGTGTCAAATAAATACCAATTACAGTAGGGTGGGCAAAGTAATATAATCTAGAATACTCAAAAAAACCAAACTGTTTTTGCCCACCCTACAAGCTCATGGGGAAAACTCTCTGTGCCCTTGCTGAATCGCTACTAGACCGTTTTTAGGCGTCCAGGAATCACCATCACTGGACAATCAGCTTTCTGTAAAATTCCCTCGCTGATGCTGCCCACTAAAGCTTTGTAGAGACCGCTGTGTCCATGAGAACCGACCACAATTAAATCGACTGCTAATTTCTGTGCTTGTGCCAAAATTGTCTCAACTATTGGTCCTTGGATCAGCAAGGCTGCCGCATCAATACCTTTTTGGCGTGAATTTTCTGCCCACTTTTGTAGCTGGCGATGCTCCTTGCGAAACTTGTGAGCTATATAATCTCGCTCGGTCTGAGGTCCAGTTTGATAGCCAACAAAATCAGGCTCAGGTTCAGCAATGTGGATTAGCCATAATTTGCTCTTGGTTGCCGCTGCTAAAGACTCGGCTTGGGCAATCACTACTGGTGTGATCTCGGAAAAATCAATGGCGACAAGAAAGTTTTGCATGATATCAAGTCCGAAGCGCATTGGTATTGTATAACACAAGAGTCTTCTGCAGGTGTTGAGGCTATGGACACTCGATACCAATAACAAATGACAACGGACTTTTGACCAAAAAACTAACACGTAAGCATTCAGCTAATGCGCTACAGATGGTGCTACTTGAGGTGCTATCAGCTATCAGCAGTCAGCTAACGCCATAGCTTCATGCTGCACAAGCAGTTACTATAGAGTACCTCAATCAATTGTGTGTGAGAATTTTTGATGCCATATTCCCTACTCCCTACTCCCTACTCCCTATTCCCTATTCCCTATTCCCTGTTCCCTTTGCTATAGCTGATAGCTGACTGCACCTCAAGTAGCGCATATGCTTAGAGGATATCTGAAAAGTTTTTTGATACTGAATTTTGCCCCCCTAGCCCCCCAATTCTGGGGGGAACAAGAATCAATTTGCTGGTAGAAGTCCCCCAAAATTGGGGGATTTAGGGGGCTTGGATGTAGCAAATGAGACTTTTCAGACAACCTCTTAGAGGATACGTGATATTATAGATGAACCCTGAGCAATTAAAGTTTAAAAAAAACTTTAGTAATCAACAATCAACAATCAACAATCAATCCTTAAATTGATAATTTTCCTGGAAGCATAATATGGACAATTGTTTGTTTTACTGGGAAACTGCTTATGTTTAATTCTCCACCGTGTAATTCAGTTAGCAGTTTGGCAATAATCAACCCTAATCCAGAGCCTTGTTGTTCGTATAGTTTACGATCAAATTGCATATAGGCTCCGAGTTTAGCAATTTGAGTTGGTGTCATGCCTCGTCCCTGATCGATCACCAAAAGATTCAAGTGATTATCCTGAAAATAACTCTGAATCTGAATCGGCTTACCAAGGTCGGAAAACTTCAAGGCATTATCAATGATTTCTTCAACAATTTTAGTGAATTTTGATTGGGAAATTTTTACAACTGCTTCTTGCAGTTCTAAGTGCAAATCGTCTTTCCGGTTTACCTTCTTAAATTTTTGCATAGCAAGGTCTTGGATAATTGTTCTAGTAAAACTTTGCTCTCCATAATTAATCAGCTTCCTGGCTTGCTTAGGTTGTTGCTCGATTCGCGCTAGTTCTGCATAGAGTAAAAAATTATGGGTGAGCCGATATAAACGTTCCCCAGAGACACAAATTTGCTGAAGCATGTCCATAGCTTCATCACGATCTATAGTATCATAGTCTTCTATGAGGAATTGGGCAAGATTCAAAATACCATTGAGAGGAGTACGCAACTCATGAGGTAGTGCATGAGTAATGCAATCTCGCAATTCATCGACCTGTTTCTGAGATTCTTGCTCAAAAGCCATCTGCTTGGCTATGCGGGTTGTGACTGCTCCTAATAATTCATCTCTAGTAAATGGCTTGGTCAGATAATCATCTGCGCCCAGTTCCATCCCCATACGCAGATCAGATTTTGTAGATTTAGCCGTAATAAAAATCAAGGTAATTGTCTGGGTGGATGGAATTTCTTGTAACTGAATCATTACACCATAACCATCCAGTTTCGGCATTTTAATATCGCAAATAATCAAATCAGGACTTTCTTTTTTCGCCAATTCCACACCTATTTCACCATTTTCTGCTTGAATAACATCGAAATTTTCTGCCCGAAGTATTTCAACAACAATGCTACGGATATCTTCCTCGTCTTCAATAACTAAAATCTGCGACATAGATCATTTTATCCTTAAACAACTTAACATTGATAAACGCTTTTAAAGACTAAGTAAAATTAATCCTTTGTTCTAGGCATAATCCTAATTACTATTAGGATCAACTGCCAACTGCCAACTGGCAAACAGCTCTCGGTCTTTGTACTTGCTCTGGTACTGCAGGGGAGTACAGTGGAATGGTGACAGTAAAGGTTGTCCCAATACCAACTTGGCTATTTACCGTAATTTCACCACCGTGTACTTCCACAGACTGTTTTACAATTGCAAGTCCAAGTCCAGTTCCTGGAATATTACCCACATTATTGCATCGATGAAATGACTCAAACAGTTGCTTTTGGTCTTCTTCTGGGATACCAATACCCTGGTCTTTAATCTTGAATATAACCTCTTCTTGCTGACAAATCAAGTCAAAGTTTATGGTGCTGTCATTGGGGGAATATTTAGTGGCATTTGAGAGCAAATTTATCAAGATGTGTCTGAGCAGTTTTTCATCAAAATTAACCTCTGGGCATTCACATTGAATAGAAAAAACAATGCTTTGTTGGGTGTCAATACCTAGTTCGATATCTTCGACTAAATCACGACAGAATTCAAGTAAATTTAATGGTGCAGGGTTAAATTTTAGTTTTCCAGCATTAGCTTTATTGACTACCAACACGTCATCCAACATGTGGAGCATATGTTTGACATTGACTTGAATCCGATCTAGATAGTTTTGTTTTTTCTCATCAGTCCAATTCTGGCTGTAATATTTGAAGATTTCAGTAACCCCCATAATAGTGGTTAGGGGGGTGCGGAACTCGTGGGAAGTCATAGAGATAAATCGAGATTTGAGTTCAGTGAGTTCCTTTTCTCTTTCCAGAGATTTGCGAATCTGTTTTTCCAGTCGCTCCCTAACTTGAACTTCGTGCAAAGTCTGGTAAAGCGTAGCATTTTCCAAAGAAATTGCCGCTTGATTACACAGAAGGCTTAACACTTCTAGGTGTTCATTGGTAAAATTTCCAGAAACCATATTATTTTCTAAGTACACCATACCAATCAGATTGTTTTTCCGGAGAAGTGGCAAACACACAGCTGACTTGGGCTGATTATTTATGATGTATATATCATCAGCAAAAGTAGAGTTATTAACAAGATTATTTAAAAGTAAATTTTCTTTATTGATAGCCACATAATTAATCACGGATATGGGCAAATGCTGAGTAATGGTAACTGGGATTGACTCCCGGAATGTTACTCCATTATTAACCACTGTTCCTGCCGCTTCTATAATCAATTTATCGTCTTTTGACAAAATGATAAACCCCTTTTTCGCTCCAGCATTAGTCAGGAGAATCTGCATCAATTTGTCCAGTAAATTCTCGAAAACTATTTCTTCTGAAATGGCTTGAGATGCCTTGATCACGTCAGATAAATCCAGGGCGTTTAAACTTACTGCTATCGTTGAGTTGGTTATGGAATCTAGTGGAACTTTCGTTGTTGGTTGGGCGGTAATTTTGCTAAGGAGTTGGGGGTATCTTGATTCTAAGTCTCTCACTTTTGCCAGAGCTCCCCAGCGACTGTATCCATAGTAGGCATCAGTCAAGTAAGCCTGGGCGATCTTTCGTTTGCCACAAGAGAGATAAAACTCTGCTGCTAGTTCATTGGCTAGTGCTTCTTCCTGGATATAGTCCTGGTCCGCTGCTCCTTCAATCCCTTGGTCATAACGTTCCATGGCTTGCCAGTGTTGCCCTAAAACTCGTGCTTTCTCTGCCTCCACTAGCTCGTATTTATGTTTGAAGTTTGATGGAGCATGGTATGCCCAGGTTTTCAGGGTTTCCTGATTAGCTGCTACTTGGGTCAGGTATTCACCTTGCTGCTGTGGCTCGACATGGGGATAGTGAGCCAAAAGCGCTAGAGAATAGTAGAAATTGTGCTCAGCAACAAGAATCAAGCCAGCGACAGATTGTGCGTATTGCTCTGCTGCCCTGGCCTGAGCAATAGCTTGCTCGGGTTGTTTAAACCAATAAAACAGAATCGATTTGGCAAGATATAGATAAAACAGAGACGTTCCATTATTCTGTTCTCTTAAAATGGGAAGCATTTCTAATTCATTAAAGTCTTCCCCAATTAACTGACAGGGATCGTCAGATTTACCGAGTAAATTTAAGGTTAATTGTTTGCCGATTTGACCATAAATAACATGATAGTCTAGCTTCCTTTTTTGCAGCCACTCCAGATACTGCCCATACTTCTGAGCAGCAAGGTCGAGATCATCTCCCACAAACAATAGGTTGGTACAGTAGTTGAGGGCAGCAAAACCGGAATAGGTTAGCTCTCCGGTTTCAAGACCGCTGTTAAACGCCTCTAGTAAGGGGTTTAGGGTTTCCTTCAGATGCTCTTTCCAGTGTCTGATATGACCATTAAAAAGATCTAATACTATTGATTTGAACTCCTCAGCATCCAATTGCTCTAACAGCATCAAAGACAGTTGACCAAATGTATAGCCACCATCGATATCTCCCATAAATCCACACAAGATCATGGCGTAAGAAATATAGGTGTTCGTAGACAGATGTGAATTCCCATGGTTGATACATAGATTGATTTGTGTAAAGATCAGCAGTGGATACAATGCCGGATTAGCAACAAAAGCAGGGGTTCCTACAGACTTTAAGATCCCCATGGCTGCTAGTTTAGTCAGGTCAGTCATTTCTGGTAGGTCAGCCAAATCCTCACTAATCAGGTCTTTGGGGGGGTCTTGCTCCAGTGGAATCCCGAGCATGTCTAGAACCTGTAGCCCCGTATCCAGGGCGACTTGCATTTGGTTTTGAGCAATATAACCGTGGATTTTTAGTTCATACACCTTGACTTGATCTAATTGGGTTTTGGCTTGTTCCAGAGCCACTCTAGCCAAGAGGTTTGATTGGTCAAAATTGCTGTTGAGGTATTCCGCTTCCACCACTTCTAGATACAAAGCAAGGGTGAAGTCATAGTTGTCAGTCCAGGTATCTGCTGGTAGGAGTCCTAGACCTACATTCAGATACTTGAGAGCGCTGGCATAAGCGGCTGCGGCCTTGGCTTTCTGACCCGCGATCAGATTGAGTTGAGCTAGCTCATCTTTTTCCCACTGAGCGGTGAGTAAGTCCGTGCCAAAATTGAGTTGGTTAACCAAGGCAAAGATATTCTCTTCCCGTGCCTCTGGAGTGGTATGGTTCAGCAACAATTTGCCAATTTTTAGGTGGGTTGCTTGTTGGTCGGATTCCGGAATCAGAGAGTAGGCGGCTTGCTGCACCCGGTCATGTAAAAATTTGTAGTTAACCTTGACATCACTGAGGCCAAAATCTGCGGATTCCTCCTGTTCAAATAGCAGAGGAATTTTGTAACTATCACTCAACGGCAGAATCAAACCGATCTGTAGTGCCTCCCAGAGCTGAGTAGCAGTGATAATGGTTGAGTCTTCATTGACAATGGCTAGCATCTCTAAGTTAAACTGATTGCCCAGACAAGCTGCCAATTTTAAAACCTGCTGGGTGGTTTCTTGTAGCTTGCCAATACTTCTGGCAATCAGTTCCACCACGTTATAATCAGTGATGCCAATGGCTTGAATTTGATCAATATCCCACTGCCAGCTGCCACTGGTGACGTCATAACTCAGCAAGTTTTCTGAATAGAGGGTTTTGAGCAGTTGGGTCAAGAAGAAGGGATTACCTTGGGTTTTATGGAATAATAGCTCTGCTAGGGGTTTGGTCTGGTTTTTCCCTTGGGTGTCATTGAGAGTATCAGCTACTAATTGCTGAACGTATTGTTTCCGTAACGGCTCAATCTTGATCTGATCTATGACCGAGTCAGTTTCTTGAATTTTCTCAATGGTTTGAATCAAGGGATGGGTCGGACTGACTTCGTTATCTCGATAAGCTCCAATGATTAACAAATAGTTGCGATCGCAGTTCGTCATTAAGGTCTGGAGCAACGTTAATGAAGCTAAATCTGCCCACTGTAAATCATCAAGGAAGAGCACCAGGGGATGTTGGGGTTGGGCAAAGACACCGATGAATTGTTGAAACACCCGTAAAAATCGGTTTTGGGATTCCGATGCTCCGAGTTGGGGCACTTCCGGCTGTTCACCGATAATCAGTTCCACTTCGGGAATGACATCAATAATGACCTTGCCATTGGCACCCAGAGCATGTAATAAATTCTGTTTCCAAATCCCTAGTGTTTGAGCCGGTTCTGTCAACAGTTGCCGAATTAATCCCCTAAATGCCTCCAGCAGGGCAGCGTAAGGACTATTCCGCTTAAACTGGTCAAATTTACCACTAATAAAATACCCTCGCGCTTTGACAATTGGTTTATGAACTTCATTGACCACTGAGGTTTTACCAATCCCTGAGTAACCGGATACCAGCATCAACTCAGTGGCTCCAACACTGACTCGTTCAAAGGCCTCCATCAGGGTGGCTACTTCCCCTTCCCGACCATAGAGTTTTTGAGGGATGAGCAGTCGGCTCCCGATGTCATAGGTCCCGGGAGTGAAGGTTTCAATTTTTCCGGTGGTTTGTAGTTGGGATAGACAGGTTTCTAGGTCAACCTTTAGTCCAGCAGCACTTTGGTATCGGTCTTCAGCATTTTTCCTTAGGAGTTTCATCACAATCAATGAAACTACTTCACTAATTTCTGGATTAAGCTGATGAGGAGGGACAGGATATTGAGCCAGATGATGGTGAATCAATTCCATGGGATCGGTGGTGATAAAGGGTACCCGATCCGTTAGCATTTCGTAAAAGGTGGCACCTAAGGAATAGAAGTCGCTGCGGTAGTCAATGGAGCGGTTCATCCTCCCGGTTTGCTCCGGTGAAATATAGGCAAGAGTCCCTTCCAGCCAATTAGGATTGCTAGTGGTGGGATTCTCTAGAGACAGGCGCGAGGCAATGCCCAAGTCAGTGATTTTAACTTGTCCTGTTTCCGGATTGATGATGATATTAGAGGGGTTAATATCTTTATGAATAATCGGGACTTTGTGCAGCTCATCCAAGGTTTCTACTAGAGAAATAGCTATCCGCAGAAAGTCCTTGATAGTCATGGTGTGAGAGTTGATCAAGTGCTTGAGGGATTGACCCCCAAAATCTTCAAATATCAACGCCAATCCATTATTATCGTTTTCCAGACCGTAGCATTTGACAATGCCTTCACAATCAATAGCTTGGGAGATTGTATATTCTTGTCGTAAGCTGCTAATCTCTTTAAGGGAGGGATAGTCCGATTTGATAAGTTTAATAATAACTGGTCTTTGCTGTTGCTGGTGATAGCCGCGATAAACAACTGTACTAACACCAGCTTCTAGTTCTTCTAGAAGTTTAATTTGATAGTTTGGGAATTGTAACATCATCTCTCCCTTGAAGTTTTTAGATATAGTAATTGTGATAGCTATACTGATTTAATCTTGTTTAATCTTGGTGATGGCGCTTCTGATTTGGCTCAAGTAGTTCCTGTAGTTGATGTCGGGTGGGCAGTGCACCAGACAGATAATGAACCTTGCAAAGGGCGTTGGTAGGCACTGCCCACCCGAAGATTAATCTTTAACTGGACTGGGTCGGATCAGTAAAACCAGCAGAGATTTTCAAGCAGCCGTACCAGCACCCCCAGCTTGTTTACTACCGACCGTTGATTAGCTGACCGCTGACCGCTGACCGCTGAATGCTTACCGCCCTAGTCAGGAAAAATTCAACGGTCAAGGGAGAAGGGTGGAGTGCTATTGTCCCTTTTTCCTTTGCCCATTCTGCTTTTACCCGACCTTTAGGTCAGTTGTCTTGCATTCAATTGAGAATTTCCATACAGCATAGTTTCCTACAGCCTATTTTAGGGATTACATCTCTAGAATTCCCGGAAATGCTACTCAGGTAACACTCAGATCACCTCCAGTTAATCACTTGGTTGATCGAATGGTGTTTGAAAAGTCTGTTTACTACTCGGAAGAGCGAAGCATGATTGACCGACTTATAGCAGAAGTCAAAAGTCAGAAGTCATTTGTCAGAAGTCAAACTCTTGCGCTTCTTGATGCAGTCGCTCATGGGGGAAACCCCCAAGACCGTAATGGTGCTTTTTCCGTTGGCGAATTAAATTCGCCACGGGTCGCACCTCTGCATCGCTTACAAAGGGTGTGAGACTTTTGTCATGTCCTAACTGCCCTGGCGACTGCTATATATCAAGTCTGGTTGAATACCCATCAATTTTGGGACCCGGGCGCGGGGCTGACAAGGGTAGGTTTTTTACTTTGGAGATAGGTAATAGGGAATGGGTAATGGGGAATGGGGAATGGGGAATGGGTAATGGGTAATGGGTAATGGGGAATGGGGAATGGGGAATGGGGAATGGCTAATCGGAACCCACCCCTAACCCCGACCAGGAGGGGAAGAGCGGGAGATGGGTCGGTAATCGGTGGAAATTCTGGGAGATTTTCCGACATATTTTCCGAAATTTATTCCCAATGCCAGTACGTACTCGCCCTGCTAGGTAAAAAACCTACCCAAGTGAGGGAGGGTGGGGAGGGTGGGAAGTCTCGGGAGATGGTCAGATGGTCAGATGGTCAGATGGGGGAAATTTTTATTAAGGGTAATTATGCCGACATGATATTATTAGGGTTTTAGCCATTAGGATTTTTCAAAACGGTTTTCTCAAATCAGATTATCAATCATCTCGGGATTATTGATAATGGAGGCCGCTTATTGACATTGATTCAGCAGATTTCCGGTTTTACATACTATCAAAAAACTTTTATCTGTAGTTTGTAATACAAAATAATATGAGGTTACCCTGCAAACTCAATAGGTAAAGATTTATTACGAAAATACTAATTTCTGCGTAAAGTCAAAAGATTATCTTGGGGAATAAATAGGGAGCATCCCACTGCTGTGTGAGCGTGATTATACCGCCCACATATAGCAGAAGTCAGAAGTCAGAAGTCAGAAGTCAGAAGCGGTGCGACCCTGGTGATTTCTAATCACCATCAGAATGCGCACCAAGAGAGTCAAAGTCTTGCGCTTACTTAGGTTTAATACTTTTGTCATGTTCTAACTGCCCTGTCTTGATGCAATAGCGAGTGGGGAGGGGCTGTGTGCGGAACCTGCGTCCGCACCTTGTAAGCCCCGTGGAAACCACGCCAGTTGCTCATGGGGGAGACCCCCAAGACCGCACTGGCTCCCCAAGACCGCGCTGCATCGCTGGCGACTGCTATAAAAAAATATATTTGCCAAAATTTGATGCTAACAATCAAGAGTATTCAAGTTATCTTTCTAAGTGCTTGTAGAATAACATGTTCTCCCGCAATCTCGCCTTGATCATCGGTATCAATAACTACACAAACGGCATTTCTCCCCTGAACACTGCCGTAAACGATGCCAAAAAATTAGTGGAAATTCTCCGCAAAAAGCATGATTACGAAGTCTGGGAATGCCTAGACGAAGTGGCAACTCTGTCTAACTTTAACAAATTTTTAGAAAAAACCTTACCCGAAAAAGTCACTGAAAATGACCGCTTATTATTTTACTTTGCTGGTCATGGAGTCGCTCTCAATGGGGATGATGGTCCGGCTGGTTACTTAATTCCTCAAGATGCTTTACTGGGGGATACTAATAGTTATCTGCCCATGACGAAGTTACACGATGCTTTAAGTCAATTACCCTGTCGTCATTTCTTGGGTATCCTCGACTGCTGTTTTGCTGGTGCTTTTAAATGGTCGAGTACTAGGGATTTATTAACCTCGCCAGAAGTAATTCACCAAGAACGATACGACCGTTTTATTAGTGACCCAGCCTGGCAAATTATTACTTCTTCAGCTTCTGACCAAAAAGCCCTCGATAACTTGAATTTAGATAGCGAACGCAGTCAAGTCGGTAATCATTCCCCTTTTGCTAGTGCATTATTAGAAGCCCTAGAAGGGGCAGCAGATATCTATCCTCCTGCCACGAATGGTAAACCGGCTGGAGATGGGGTAATTACAGCCACAAAATTATATTTATATTTACGGGATCGAGTAGAAATACCCACAGAAAAATACCGTCTACGACAAACCCCTGGTATTTGGTGTTTAAATAAGCACGATAAGGGAGAATATATCTTTCTTTCTCCGGGACATGAACTTAATTTACCACCAGCACCACCATTAGATGAGTCACAAAATCCCTATCGCGGTTTAAACTCCTTTGACGAGAAACACAGTTCACTGTTTTTCGGTAGAACATTACTAGTAGAAAAGTTAGAAGATTTTGTCAAAGCTAATCCCCTGACAGTGGTGTTGGGTGCTTCCGGTTCCGGTAAATCTAGCTTGGTAAAAGCCGGATTAATTCCCAAACTACGGCAAGATAATACTGAGAAATGGTGTATTTTGCCACCCATCCGTCCTGGTGAGACTCCCTTGCCAGCATTAAATAATGTGCTATTTAATGCTAAGTTACCTAATGTTGAGCCACAAAACCCACAGCAGAACCTGGCAATGAGCATTGATGTTTGGGGGAAAAATAACCCCAACTCTAAGTTATTACTGTTTATTGACCAAAGCGAAGAAATTATTACACTCTGTCAAAACTTAGATCAGCGTAAGGAGTTTTTCCAACAGATACTCACAGCCATCAATGGCCATGGGGATAAATTACGGGTAGTATTAACCTTACGGTCTGACTTTGAACCCCAAGTCAGGGATGCTGGCTTAAAGTTTGTCCCCACAGACTATAACGTGGAAAACACTGTGCTTACAAAGCGTTGGCACAGCGGACGATTTATTGTACCGGCGATGACACGAGGGGAACTAAAGGAAGCCATTGAAAAACCGGCTCAAGCACGGGTAATGTATTTTCAACCCCACGAATTAGTAGAAAAATTAATTGATGAAGTGGCGGATATGCCCGGAGCATTACCCCTGCTGTCTTTTGCATTGAGTGAATTATTCCTCAAGTATTTAAGGCGGCAACGGGAGGCACAATACAGGGGTATTACTATTGACCGGGCGTTGACTCAAGCCGATTATCAGGAATTGGGGGGAGTAATGCGATCGCTAACTCAAAGGGCTGATCAAGAATATGAGGCGCTAGTTAATGAAAATCCCGCTTATGACCAAGTAATCCGTCATGTGATGCTGCGGATGGTGGCACTAGGTGGGGGTGAGTTAGCCCGTAGGCGGGTACCTTTATCGGAACTAGAATATCCACCAGCAAAAAATGGTTTAGTTAAGGAAGTAATTGAGCGTTTTAGCACAGCACGGTTATTAGTAGAAGGACAAGATAGTGAGGGTAAGCCCTATGTCGAACCTGCCCATGATGCTTTAGTACGGGGATGGCAAAGATTGCTGGGATGGAAGCAACAGGAGGAGGAAAGCCTACTTCTGCAACGGCGGTTGACGACCGTAGCCCAGGAGTGGAAAAGCCAGCAACAGGCAAAGTTTCTTTGGAATGCTAACCCTCGTCTGGATTTGTTGAAAAAGGTATATTTATCGGATGATAACTGGTTAAACCAGGTAGAAGTTGATTTCGTGCGGCGCAGTGTTAGAAAAAAACGCCGTAACACAATGGTGGGTTGGAGCATCGCTGGCTCAGTTCTTTTGGGGGCAATGATTTTCAGTGCTGCCGTTTGGAACCAATGGAGAAACTCTGAACTTAATTATGCCAATTCTCTCGGTCGCTCTTCTTTGTCCCTGTTTGCTGAACATAAAGAAATGGAGGCTTTCGTGGAGGCGATTAGGGCAGGAAAAATCCTACAAAAACACAAGAAAAGCGACCCACAGGTGATGAGTGCCCTGCAGAAAGTTCTTTATGAAGGCAGCGAACGCAACCACTTGCAGGGGCATGATGACATTGTCTGGAGCGTCAGTTTCAGCCGGGATGGCCAGACCTTGGCTTCTGGCAGTTACAAGACCATCAAACTCTGGAATCTTTTGACAGGCAAGGTAATCCGCACCCTGGAAGGGCATACTGAATTGGTCACGAGCGTCAGTTTCAGCCCGGATGGCCAGACCTTGGCTTCTGGCAGTTATGACAACACGATCAAACTCTGGGATCCTAAGACAGGCAAGGTAATCCGCACCCTGATCGGGCATACTGAAGTTGTCAGGAGCGTCAGTTTCAGCCGGGATGGCCAGACCTTGGCTTCTGGCAGTGATGACAACACGATCAAACTCTGGAATCTAGAGACAGGCAAGACAATCCG
Organism: Moorena sp. SIO1G6; assembly: GCF_010672795.1. Lineage (NCBI taxonomy): Bacteria > Bacillati > Cyanobacteriota > Cyanophyceae > Coleofasciculales > Coleofasciculaceae > Moorena > Moorena sp. SIO1G6. The sequence continues at coordinate 25,118 of NZ_JAAHFZ010000034.1, read as the reverse complement.
CACCCTGATCGGGCATACTGGCCGTGTCAATAGCGTCAGTTTCAGCCGGGATGGCCAGACCTTGGCTTCTGGCAGTACTGACAACACCATCAAACTCTGGGATCCTAAGACAGGCGAGGTAATCCGCACCCTGATCGGGCATACTGGCCGTGTCAATAGCGTCAGTTTCAGCCGGGATGGCCAGACCTTGGCTTCTGAAAGTGATGACCACACCATCAAACTCTGGAATCTAGAGACAGGAGCCGAAATCCACACCCTCCAGGGGCATGATCACTTTTTCAGGAGCGTCAGTTTCAGCCGGGATGGCCAGACCTTGGCTTCTGGCGGTAGTGACCACATCATAAAACTCTGGGATCCTAAGACAGGCGAGGTAATCCGCACCCTGATCGGGCATAATGACGATGTCATGAGCGTCAGTTTCAGCCCCGATGGCCAGACCTTGGCTTCTGGCAGTGATGACCGCACCATCAAACTCTGGAATCTAGAGACGGAAAGGGAAATCCGCACCCTGATCGGGCATGATGACTATGTGTTTAGCGTCAGTTTCAGCCCCGATGGCCAGACCTTGGCTTCTGGCAGTTATGACCGCACCATCAAACTCTGGAATCTAGAGACGGAAAGGGAAATCCGCACCCTCGTGGGGCATGATGACTGGGTCAGGAGCGTCAGTTTCAGCTCCGATGGCCAGACCTTGGCTTCTGGCAGTAGTAACAACACCATTAAACTCTGGAATCTACAGACAGGCAAGGTAATCCGCACCCTCGTGGGGCATACTGACGGTGTCAAGAGCGTCAGTTTCAGCCCCGATGGCCAGACCTTGGCTTCTGGCAGTAGTGACCGCACCATCAAACTCTGGAATCTAGAGACGGAAAGGGAAATCAGCATCCTCCAGGACTATACTTACGGTGTCACGAGCGTCAGTTTCAGCCCCGATGGCCAGACCTTGGCTTCTGGCAATGAGAACAATACCATCAAACTCTGGAATCTTTTGACGGGAAGGGAAATCCTCACCCTCGTGGGGTATGATGACTCGGTCAATAGCGTCAGTTTCAGCCGGGATGGCCAGACCTTGGCTTCTGGCAGTAGTGACAAGACCATCAAACTCTGGAATCTACAGACAGGCAAGGTAATCCGCACCCTCATCGGGCATGATCACATTGTCAATAGTGTCAGTTTCAGCCGGGATGGCCAGACCTTGGCTTCTGGCAGTTATGACCGCACCATCAAACTCTGGGATCTACAGACAGGAACCGAAATCCTCACCCTGATCGGGCATGATGACAATGTCAATAGCGTCAGTTTCAGCCCCGATGGCCAGACCTTGGCTTCTGGCAGTTTTGATCACACTATCAAACTCTGGCATTTAGACTTAAACTTAGACTCTTTAATGGCGAGGAGTTGCGATTGGGTGCGCAATTATTTGCAGAATAATCCTAATGTCAGGGAGAGCGATAGGCACTTGTGCGACAATGTAAAGAAGTAGTTGCAAAAGATAAAAGTTTTTAAGGCCGTAGCAGCTATTGGTCAAGGGACTTGACCAATAGCTGCTACGGGAACGGGACCATTCAAAATTAAAAATTAAGAATTAAAAATTCAAAATCCGTAATTCTTAATTTTTAATTCTTAATTTTTAATTCTTTACCTTGTAATTCCTTAATCAGTAATATTGACCTCAACCCATCCACTTGTGCTGCAGAGCATGATCACCAGCAACTACAAAAACATCAAGGCGGTCAGGTCCCCAAGATGCTGCTGCTAGCCCAGCAATGCTGTAACCACCTAGGTTTTTCCAATTTTTCCAGGCAGAACCATCCCAGGAACGGCAATAGACCTTGCCCATGGATCCAATCACGAAACAATCGAGCTGGTTGACTCCCCTGGAGACAGCAGCTATACCATACTGACAGTAGCCTCCCAGTTTTTCCCATGGACTCCAAATGGAACCATTCCAGGTCTTGTAGTATAGAGCGCGATCGCGACCAATGGTAAAGATAGCGATATGGTTTGGCCCCCAAGACACTGCTGCGGGTGCAGAAATAGAGTAGCCTCCTAAGTTTTCCCAGCCGCGCCAAGCCGAGCCATCCCACCACTTGTGGTAGACGGCGTGGTCAGTACCAATGACAAAAGTGTCAATGCGGTTAGGTCCCCAGGAAGAAGCCCCTGGAGCATACAGGCAGTAGCCCCCTAGATTTTCCCAACCGCGCCAAGCGTCGCCATCCCACCACTTGCGGTACAGGGAATTATTGCTACCAACTACAAAGGTGTCAATGCGGTTAGCTCCCCAAGAAACTGCTGCGGGTGTAGAAATAATGTAACCCTCTAAGTTTTCCCAGCCGCGCCAAGCCGAGCCATCCCACCACTTGTGATACATAGCGTGGTCAGTACCAATCACAAAGGTGTCAATGCGGTTAGGTCCCCAGGAAGCAGCTGCTGGACTATATAGGCCATAGCCCCCTAAATTTTCCCAGTCACTCCAAGTACCGTCACTGGGGCGAGGTTGGGGGCGAGGGGGGGGAGTTTTGATTTTGTCAAAGGCTACTTTGGGCTGAATAATGCCAGCACCGGAATGCTGATTCCATCCCTGAGAACCAATATTTTTAGCAGTACTCTCCAGGAGTTTCTTAACTTCCTGCTGAGTCAAGCTCGGCTTGGCTTGCTTGAGCAAGGCTACTACTCCAGCAGCAATGGGTGTAGCAGCGGAGGTACCGTTATCACAGGGGAAGTAACCCCGGAAGTGGGTGATGGAACAGAAGTCAGGCTTTTGGGGGGACAAAGCCGCTGGTCCTTGGCCGCTATAGCCGACAAACTGTTCATTCTTGTTAACTGCACCCACTGTCATCACTAGGGGATGACCATTCGCGCCCCAGATACTTTTACCAGGACCGAAATCTGAGGCACAACGACCATCAGGACAGGTTCCACCACAGTTACCAGCGGCAAACAGAACTAGAATCCCTTGATTGATGGCTTCCACAACTTTGCGGGTGAAGGGATGGTTTGGATTTCTGGCATAAGTCTTATCCCACTGTTCCTGGTAAATTCCCCAGCTATTGGTGAGAATGTGGGGTGTGCCGTCAGTTTTATGCTGCTTGATTGCCCAATTGAAGGCAGCCAGGGCATTAGAGATGGCATTCCCTACTAGTGGAAAGTCATAGAGCTTGGCTTCTGGAGCCATACCCAACACATCTGTAGCGCACATATTGCCATGTTCGCCCCAGCTGCGAGCTTGAGTCCCCCATTCCACGCTGCGGTGGTAGCCACCAATGACATGGCGAATTCGCTTGGAGGGTTCTCCGGGACGCACAGGACGACCAGCTGCTGTAATTCCGCCATCAACGACACCAACAACAATACCTTGACCTTTATAACCAGCAGCGTGAATTTTATCAACGCCAAGATATTTGGCTACGTCCGCCATAGTTCCCTTAGCAGCCCCAGGGTTACAGTCACAAGAACCAATCGGACAGCTACCAAACCCTGCCATTGGTTCTACCATCGGATACTCTTGCTGTAGCGTGGTAGTGCTGAAGGGTTCGATCTGGGTGTCTGGCCAGACTTTGATGACATTAGGTTGGGCTTCGAGGGCGGCAATTTGGTTTTGAGCAACTTTGCCCTTGACAACGATCACCTCTTCATCAGAGGCTTGAAGTTGCATGGCCAGTTCCGGTGTCTCAGGATCCATCGATACTGGCTCGTAGTCATAATCGATTTGGAAGCTAGGAACCCTGAAACTTCCTGCCATGTAAAACAAGTTAGCGCCTTGACCCTTAGGTGCTCGCATTTCTACCAGCACGTTCTCCATAGGACTATCTGGAACAGATGAACTCATTGGCACTGCTGTGGGTATATTGCCTTGACTGGATACAGCATTCATGTCAAAGGATGACATCTGGTCATCAGCCATTTCCCCTAAGGACATGCCATTGGTAGTTGCTTCACCATTAGTCATACCTGGAACCATTGGTTCGTGACTTTCTATGTTTTCCATTGTGCTAATTTCTGATGATGTTTGATAATTGGCTCGATAGAGAGGAGTCTGTCTTAGCTTTTGTTTCAGGATCAGGTTGATGTGAGTGTTTCTGAGCAATACAGTCAACTACCCATTGACCCTGAAGAATTCCAGATTTTTTCTCAAAGTTTTTGTAAAGGTGATATACTTCCGTTATAACTCAGCTGCATTACTGCACTAGCTGCTGTGAAGAGCAATGGCTTAGTCGAGACTTTCCCCTTAACTTGCAAAGAAAACGTTAAACATCCCTACTCCCCAACAGAACTGTGTTATCTAATCTTTAGGTCTAGGCTTTCGGATCTGGACTGTTACCTAAGCTGAAGGGGATACAGCTGTGCAATTCGATTCCTATAATATTGATGCCCCGGGGCAACGGCGAGTAGAAGTTGAGGCTGTTGTTGAATACTTGCAGCAACTCCCTCAAGGTCCCTTGTCCGATGGCTAACCAAAGCAGATCGAGTTTGAAACCAGAAGCACCACCTTGGTGGATTGTAGGGTGGGCTAGTTCACTAGTTTGTAGTAGAATATAGGATATAAGGCTGAGGGTTAGTAAACAGCTAGAGAAAATGTCGCAGAGTCTACCAAAAACTCTGATTATTTGTTAGACTTAAATTAGGGTAACACCGACAGGGATTATTATGTAACTTAAATTAAAGCCGAAAACCAAGGGTTTAATAGTTGCGCTGTAATCCCGGTGGAACGAACTTTTTTGACATTTTTATGGCGCTCGCGGGATATTCCGTCACAGAAGCGCGGAGATACCCCCTGGATGCGATGGCATCTTGCATTGGCGGGCAAAAGTCGTTCTTGGTAGACTTTGGTAGCTAAAAAGTATCGGCTACCAAATTTAACTGAAAATAAATTGAAACAGGGGCATTCATTCAAGGTCAAGGAGAAACTAGAAAATAGGGAACTTGGGAACAGAAAGTATTCCCCGTTTACCTTTTCCCGTTCCTGGTTCCCGAGTAAGCATTCAGCCGTCAGCCGTCAGCCGTCAGCCGTCAGCCGTCAGCTAAAGTAACTCAGCATTATTCCAATGCTTACCTGTTGTCTTGATCCCAAGCGCGAGTGGGGGAAACCACGGCAGCGCGGTCATGGGGGGAACCCCCTTTGGCGGCGCTGCCTCCCCAAGACCGTAATGCTGCGTTTGACCCGTAATTAAATTCGCCACGGGTCGCACCTCTGCATCGCTTATTCAAAAGCACCATCTGTAGCACCTCAAGTAGCGTGCGCATTAGCTGATAGCTGATAGCTGATAGCTGATAGCTGATAGCTGAGAGCTGATAGCTGATAGCTGAGAGCTGATAGCTGATAGCTGATAGCTGAGAGCTGATAGCTGATAGCTGATAGCTGATAGCTGAATACTTACGTTCCCGATCACACAAGAGCCTTGCCCTGGATTAACTGGATAGCTGGCTGAGCTATCAGTAGATTTATAGGGGATTCCTTTTGGTTAAACTCATCAACTCATGTCATGCAACAAGAAGCGGCAGCTGCTAAACCAATTCGTTCACTAGAAGATGCTATCGATAAGTGTCAGACCCTGGGTATGCGTCTGAGTCGTCAACGTCGCTTCATCCTAGAACTGTTATGGGAAGCTAAAGACCATCTGTCAGCGCGAGACATTTATGACCGATTGAATCAACAAGGGAAAGATATTGGTCATACTTCTGTTTACCAGAATTTAGATGCCCTATCTAGTCAAGGTATTATTGAATGTATTGAGCGCTCGGATGGACGGTTGTACGGCAATATCAGCGATAATCATAGCCATGTCAATTGCCTGGATACAAACCAGATTCTTGATGTTTATGTAGAACTACCGGAAAACTTGCTCAAGCAAATTGAGGAACAAACTGGTGTAAAGATTACGGAATATCGGATTGATTTTTATGGTTACCGTCAGGACCAATCACCTAACTCCCCTTCGGAGGGGGTAAGCGAGTAGGGAGTAGGGAGTAGGGAGTAGGGAGTAGGGAGTAGGGAGTAGGGAGTAGGGAGTAGGGAGTAGGGGTTGCGAAAATTGACTGTACTTCAGTGAAAAAATGTCATTTGAGTTACCGAAAAAACAGACTTTTTTTTATGGTTTGGCCATAACGCAACTAATCAATCAAAGAATCAATCAAAGTATGACGTTTGAATGGGGCAATTAAAAATTGAAGTAAATCCACAGTTGTTAATAAAAACTAGCCAGATGGTGGAGTATTTTGTTAAGCACTGAGCTACTGACCGACTCATTACGATGGATATTTACCAATCTACCATTCGTCCAATTCTATTTTCTGGGTTGAAGACAGATCCAGAATGGTTACACAATAGAACTCTAGCGCTATTGAGCTGGCTGTCATCGAATCAGGATTCCACTCTAGGTCACTGGCTTCAGGGTCAATTACAGCAAAGGTTTTGCCTAAATGATGCTCGCCTCCAACAAACCCTCTGGGGAGTAAACTTCCCCAACCCTGTCGGTTTAGCAGCAGGGTTTGATAAAGATGGTGTGGCTGCTGGAATTTGGGGAAGCTTAGGGTTTGGCTTTGCTGAACTCGGTACTGTAACCTTTCATGGTCAATCGGGAAATCCTCGTCCTCGTCTATTTCGCTTGATAGAGGACAAAGCTGCTCTGAATCGGATGGGATTTAATAATCTCGGAGCTACAGCAATGGCTGCTCGATTAGAACAGTTGAAGGTTAACAGGTTAAAGGTTGCAGGTTTAGAAAAGAACCTACCGGAAGAGAAAGCCAAGGGCGAACAACCTACCAGAAGGGAAAACCGGATCCAAGCTTCAGGTTTAACTATTCCAATTGGCATTAATCTAGGTAAATCTAAAGTAACACCCCTAGCAGAGGCAGCAGATGACTATCGGTCGAGTTTTGGCCTGTTGAGGGAATTGGGGGATTACTTTGTGGTGAATGTGAGTTCACCGAATACACCAGGATTGCGATCGCTTCAGGATGCCAGTCAACTTAGTCTGATCTTAGATGCTCTGCAACAGCAAAACGTTTCCCAAAAGCCGATTCTGGTCAAGATTGCCCCGGATTTAGAGTGGAATGCGATCGCAGATCTTCTTGAACTTGCCCAAACCTATGGGTTAGCTGGGATTATTGCTACTAACACTACCATCCGTCGGGATCTGCTCAAAACACAACGGATTGCGGCAACGGGCAAACCGGTAACGGAAGAAGCTGGGGGGATTAGTGGAGCTCCTTTGCGTCAACGTTCTACAGACGTAATTCGATTTATCTGGCAGGAAACTCAAGGAACTTTACCGATTATAGGGGTTGGAGGGATTTTTACGGCGGAGGATGCTTGGGAGAAGATTACTGCAGGTGCTAGTCTAATTCAGGTGTACACGGGTTGGATTTATAACGGTCCATGGATGGTAAGGCAGATTCTGCAAGGGCTGTTGCAGAAGTTGGAGGAAAGAGGCATGAGTTCAATTTCTGAGGCAGTGGGTTCTGGGTCTGGTTGAAGGTTGAAGGTTGAAGGTTGAAGGTTGAAGGTTGTTTGGTTGAACGCGATCGCGTGGCCTTTTGGCCAAGGTTGTCTGTCAGAATGCAGAATTTAGAATGCAGAATTTAGAAGGCCGAATTTAGAATTCTACATTCTTAATTCTACATTCTACATTTTTAATTCTACATTCTTAATTCTACATTCTTAATTCTACATTCTACATTCTTAATTCTTAATTCTACATTCTTAATTCAAAAATTCAGATTACCAATTCTGAGCGCAGGATAGTAACTGCTTGTCCACTCAGAAAAACGCGATCGCTACCGGTATAGTTAACCTTTACTACACCACCCCGAGAGGAGGCTTGGTAGGCTAAGAACTCATCTTTACTATTGCGCTCGCGCCAGAAGGGAGCGAGACAACAATGGGCAGAACCTGTAACTGGGTCTTCATCAATTCCCACTCTGGGGGCAAAGAATCGGTAAACAAAGTCGTATTCTGAATCACTGTCAGCCCAACTAGTAACAGTTACTGTAAACAGAGGTAAGGTTTTCATCAGTTGGAAATTGGGCTGCATCTGCTTGACCAACTCTTCCGACTCGACCTCCACCAAATAGCCTAGGGAATTTTTCCCAACCCACTTGATGGGTACACCTAAGGCTTGGCTGAGTGCTTCTGGAGTACTGATAACTTCTGAGGGAATCACCGGGAAATCCAGTTGAATCCACTCACCCTGGCGCTGAGCTATCAGCAATTCATTCTTGGTGTAGAACCGAATCGTTTGATCAGGGGAGACATGTCCCTCTGACCAGAGAACATGAGCACTAGCTAGGGTGGCGTGACCGCATAAGAAGACTTCCACTGTTGGTGTAAACCAACGCAAATTGAAACCATCCTCTTGCTTGACTAGAAATGCGGTTTCAGATAAATTCATCTCTCGGGCTACGTTTTGCATCCAGCTGTCATCTTGGGCAGTTGGTAAAACACAGATAGCAGCAGGATTTCCTGTAAAGGGTTTACTGGTGAAAGCGTCTACTTGAATAATGGTTTGTCCCATAATCAGGCAAAAGGTTAAATCAAGTCTGGTTAAGGATTTTTAAAATGATTGATTGTGTTAATTTTAAATTGTTAAGTGTCACTTGATCATTAACAATTTAAAATTAACAATTAATTAACAATTAACATGCCATAAATTTTCCGAAGATGTTATCTAGAATTGAGCCTGTCTCCGGCGGGAGAGTAGAACTGTAAACGTCCAACACCTAAATATAAACCATAGGGCCTATCTCCAGGGGGGAAAGCTGTAACCCCAAACAGATAGACACCACCCCATCGTGGATTACGAACAGGACGAAGCCCAACTGTAATGGTTTTTCCTGGGTTTACTGGTGGATCGAAGGTAACTGAAATTGTTTTGGTTGAGTCGTCTTTTGTTACCCTTCCCAGAGATAACGGCTGACCCCGGTCTTGGTAGGTTCCTTCAAATGCTGAGGATTTCTCGGGATAGAATCGAATCTTATATCCTCCTTGACGCTGATTAATGGTTAATCTTTGGAGTGGTTCACCTATATCCCCTGGTAAGTCCACGGTGAAATAGTATGTTCCTCCTCGAACATCAGCTTGATTAAACGTAGTTACTGCATCCAACAACCTAGGAGATTTCTCAAATGAAACTCTGCCATCCGCTAACTGAACGGCTTGGGTTGAGGGAGTATCCAAAATTACTAAGGATAAGACTAAGGCTATAGTAATTTTGAGCAAGTTTACCGAAAACAGAAGGGGCGCACGGAAGCTCAATCTCTTTAGAGCTGGGATCAAGGGTGACGCGGTGGTATATGAGGCCGTCTTTTCTTTGATTTCACCATCTAACATGTTGACACTAGTGATGATTCTTGTTATTTGATAATTCTAAGGTAAAAGGTTAGTAGGGAAAGCATAATTGATCCTGTACAACTATGGCATCTGTCTGTAGTGAGGAAAATCACGAAGGGAGTAAAGGTGGGGAAGCATGGCACCATGCACAATGGCAAAATCAAGTATTTAAAGTCAAACTAGTATTTATTATTTCCCCATCTCCGTGATCTTCCGATCTCCTCTTGGAATACATCCTATGTCTGTTTTGTCAAGCCCTCAATTCTATCCACCTAGGCTCAATCCCGTATTAACCCGCCTCTGTCAAAGCTTTTCTGATCTACTCGCCGATAATTTTTATAAACTGAAGTTAGTGGTTGAGTCTACGGACCTAGAGAAACTGGCTCGGTTGGAAGAGGAACGGGTGGTTTATCTCCCGAATCATCCTACCCTTGATGATGGGGTGGTTCTGTTTCTGTTATCAACTCGGTTAGGGCAACTGTTTCACTATGTTGTGGCTTACGAGAGTTTCCGGGGATGGAACAAAAAATTTCTGCCCCTGATGGGAGCCTACTCGATTAGACGGGGTTTAGGCGATCGCGCCAGCATTGCCCAAACCCTAAAGTTACTGAAGCAACCGAGTTGTGATTTGGTAATTTTCCCCGAAGGCGGCTGCTCTTATCAAAATGATACGGTTATGCCCTTCCGAACGGGAGCTATTCAACTGCCTCTACAAGCAATGAACCAAATGGTCAAACAGGGTGAACCTGTTCCTAATCTCTATTTAGTACCGGTAAGTCTGAAGTACCACTACACTGATTCCATGAAGCCAGTGATTGATCAGACCCTGTCCCGTCTAGAGAAGGCGTTCAACATTAATGCGATCGCACCAAACTTCTATGGGCGTTTACGGGGTGTGGCTGAGCAAGTAATTCTTCGCTTAGAGACTGAATACGACCTTAATCTAGACCAAAGCACTCAGATGGATTGGAACCAACGGATTAACCAGCTCAAAACTCGTATGTTGAGTGAGTGTGAACAGAAGCTAGAGCTAACACCAGCAACCATGACACCAATCCGAGAACGAGTGTATAAAATTCAGTCAGTCTTAAAATCCCGTGCTCAAGAGTTAGAAGAGTTTGATGAAACGACCTATGAATCGATTTACCAAGCTACTGTCCGCCTGCTGAACTTCGATGCAATTTACGATGGTTATGTTGCTGCCTCCCCTACGCCAGAGCGTTTTTTGGATACCCTGACTCGACTAGAGCGGGAAGTGTTTAAGTTTAATCGACCTTTGGCGAAAGGACACCGGAAAGCGATGCTCCGCATTGGAGACCCCATAAACCTCAAAGAGCATTTTGAGTCCTACAGACAAAACCGAGCAGCTACAGTGGAGATGTTGACCCAACAACTACAACAGACAGTTCAAGAAAATTTATCGTAAGCATATGCTTACGTCAACTGGATTTGAAATTAGTCCTGACAATTAATTTAAAATTTGTTTGCAAAAATACTTTTGTTTGCAAAAATACTTCACACTTTTTCCAAAAACAATTGGTTAAGCTAAGAGCAGGATAGAAAGTAGAGGAAATTTTATGAACGCTGTTTTTGGCGTGGATTCACAGCAAAGCCGCTGGCGAACCATTGCCATGTTTGCTTTAGGGTTTTGGCTCAGTAGCAGTTTGGTTATAGACTTTGTGATCATGCCATGCATGTCTACAGCTGGCATGATGACTCAGGCTAGTTTTGCTACAGCTGGCTATTCAATCTTCTGGACATTTAATCGTGTTGAGCTTTTGTGTGGCGCTTTAATATTAGCCAGCCTCCTAGTGCTGCGTGGTAATTCTAATCTTTATCATTACGTCAGACGCTGGTCTATTTTATTATCCCTGCTCATGCTAGGGATCGCAATCATTTATACCTACATCATGACACCCCAGATGAGCGCTATGGCTCTACAACTGAATCTTCTAGAGCCAGTGAGTGGCATGCCAGCAGGAATGGTGCAAATGCATGAAGGCTACTGGCTGCTAGAAGCAATCAAGTTAATCGGAGGGACTACACTACTTAGCTGGTGCTATCAAGACTATCGTAGATTGGTGTGTTCGTGACCTGCTCCCACACTCCCCCTAACCCCAGAGGTGATTAATGCTCGTCGAAATGATTGTCAGGTTAATCGGGTGAAAGGGAGGTGGGGTGGTGGGGGATCAATCCTCCACCGTTCCTTCTGAAGGCCACAATAGCCGTAATGCCATCAAAGCAAAGCCAATGGCTGCGATCGCTTTAAGTAGACGAGTAGGCAATAGATGAGCCACCCCTCCCCCAGCTACTACTCCCAGAAAGCTAGCAAGTATCAGTGCCGCTATAGTTCCCAAAAACACAGTACGGGGGGAATTGAGACTACCACTGAGTGCGATCGCTGCCAATTGGCTTTTGTCTCCAATTTCAGCTAAAAATACCGTTAGGAAACTTAGTCCTAGTAATTGCCAATCCATCGTCTAACCTTAAAGCATCTAACCTTCAACTTTAAACCTCCAACCTTCAACCTTGGCCTTTCGGCCACGCTACGCGAACAACCTTCAACCGTCTAACCTTCAACCGTCTAACCTTCAACCGTCTAACCTTCAACCATCTAACTAATACTAATTCAGTTTAATTGCGTCCCACAGAAGCATAACTGAGATCAACAGTAAAAGTGTTCCGGCAGCAGTATCCATCATCTCAGGGGAGAAGCGCTTAGCCAGCCAATGACCAATCAGTACACCTAGCAAACTAGTAGATATCAGTGCTGCGGCAGCACCAACAAACACAATCAATGGAGACTGGGATTCAGCAGTGATTAGTAGTGTTGCTAGTTGGGTCTTGTCTCCCATCTCCGCTAGAAAGATGGTTAGGAAGGTTGAACTAAAGATTCCCCATACAGCCATTTGGTTTGCTTTTACTGGCTGACTCTGGTCAGATTGAGTCACTGGAAAACTGCTCAAGATATAGGTACTCTATACAATTTACCAAAATTTGCATAACTTTACATAAATTCTGAGGCTGTGATCGCTCTCAAAATGTCAGGACTTAGGCGGTTAAGTTGATTTCGCCCCCCTAGCCCCCCAATTTTTCGGTGCGACCCGTGGCGAATTAAATTCGCCAACGGAAAGCGCACCGGGAGGGGTAATGATGTCAAAGTCCCCCTCTGGGGGACCAACGGGTGCAAATGCGTAAGTCCTAAATGTAAATTCTTAAAACAAGTTGAGACTTTTCTCCCCGAAAATTCTTATGATTGCTTTGGTAAGCATTCAGCTGTCAGCTGTCAGCCGTCAGCCGTAACTCAGATTAAACGTTACCGTAGCGTGGCCACAGGCCAAAGCTTACCTGTTTTATTCAAAAGCTGATTGCTGATTGCTGATTGCTGATTGCTGATTGCTGATTGCTGATTACTGATTGCTTAGTTGCTTTGATTGCTGATCAATTTATCAAATATGGGAGAAACTGCATTGATTAACTCAATTTTGTTAGCTGCTGTGGAAACCTCTGTTCCGGTGACCCCAGAGTGGAGTCCCACAGTGGGGATAGTAATGATTTTGTGTAATCTGTTTGCGATTACTGTTGGTCGCTTTGCCATCAAAAACCCCGGTCAAGGCCCAGCTTTACCTGGTGCCTCTGGACTGTTTGCCAATTTTGGTATCCCTGAACTCTTGGCAACTACTAGCCTGGGTCACATCCTAGGGGCTGGTGTCATCTTAGGTCTAGCCACTAGTGGTGTTCTGTAAGGTCTTAAAAAGGACTTAGCTTCAGGGGAAGAGAGGGGAGAGGGGGCAGTGGCAGAAGCCCCAATTAGTCTAAAATTATTTTTGACTTTTGATATCGTATTTGCTTCCCCTTCCCGATTCCCCTAGCAATTCTGGTTGAACTCGCTGCAAAAATAACACCACTGCCGCTGAAAACGACCCCTCGATCACCATCAGGGGAATATGGGCAACCATTAGCCCGTAAATTGCTATCCGTTCTGCTGCCACATTAAAATTAGCAGGAATATTGGTAATGACTAGGACGAAGAATATTAGCGTCGCCACTCCCAAGCCAGCAGCACCCGCCAAGAAGCTGAAGATAGCAGTAACAATTCGATTGCCTTTACCAAACACCCGCCGCAATTGGAACAGGTGATAAGCCAAGATTGCTGATACTCCGATCATGGCTGCATTTATCCCGAGGGTGGAGAGTCCACCATGCTGGAACATAACTGCTTGAAAAAACAAACCAATCAGAATGGCAGGAACGGCGTAATAACCTAAAATTGCCCCTAACAAGCCATTGAGAACGAAATGGACACTCGCTGGTGGGATGGGGAGGTGAATTGAGGATGCGACAAAAAAGGCAGCAGTCAGTAAGGACGCTCTGGGAATTGCCTCCTGGGGGTTTTGATGTTGATCAATTCGACGTAGGGCATACCAAGTGAGTCCACCAGTAGCTGCATAACCAGCAAGACAGACAGAAGCAGGGAGAATACCATCAGGAATGTGCATTAGTTTTCCTCCCTAAGAAAAAGAGTGCTGTACCCACAAATCCCCAGACACCAGCAGCTGCCATGAGCATTCTCTGAACAGGGGTGTAACTAGGACTGGTTGATGAGATCATTAGGGAGTTACCCGCTGCTGATGACTGACCCGCTACAGCAGAATTCTCCTCACCAAGAGTAAGAGTAATCATGCCACCGTGACCAGCTTGGCGCACCTGAATTGTCCAATTTCCCTGCTGAGCGTAATCGGGAGCAAAGATAAACCTGCCGTTGGTGTCACTAGTCCCGGTCTGCCAAGGGGTGGTAGGATTATTGGGAGCATAAATGGTTACTTGGGCATTGGACATCGGTTTACCAGTGTCGTAATTAGCATTAATCTCAATCGCCTCGATAGTTTTAGATTCAAGCCTAGTGCCGTGAGCCTCAGCATTGACTGACCAACTCAAGACAGAAACCAGGCTCAGTAGCATCAAACCTTTCCACTTCATCCTTAATTCTTGACTGTTGAGTGTTGACTGTTAAGCTAGTGTGCATTTAATTGGCATATTTTTTACTTTCCGGAAAAGTCGTCAATCTCTGTGACCCTCTCCCACTCTCCCACTCTCCCCCTCTTCAAGAGTCATGCAAAGCGCGATGGGTCAGAGCTGATCAGGTTTGATTTTTCTAGCACTACCTCTCGATTTTTCCTTGTCTTGATCAGGACTCTAGGTTATAAGACTCCGGGGTTTGGAGTAAGGGTGTTGGGTACGTCATGACCTAGAAATTGGCGTGGATTTACAGTGACCTTCACCGACATGACCTAGGTTAGGCAGAATGTCTTGAGTAAGCTGCTGATAGGTGCGAGCTGGGAGTGCTGATTGAAGCTGAGCCATGGTCACCTCTAGTTTGCCGTCCTTAGCCAGTGCAGCTAATGGCTCAAATCCGATCGCACCAGTGTTGAGGGGGTCATTGGCGGTCAGATCACTATCGCCAAAAATGTGATCGAAGTGGAAGGTAGCTTCTATCTCAGCTTCCCCATCCTTGGCTAGAATCCCTTTGCGCTGATCACCGACGAATTCACCACAGCGGTATTCAATCTCTTGGTCGAGTTTGATCACAAAATCAATGGTTTGTCCCTGCTTACTAGCTTTACCACCCATGACTAAGGTTTGACCCATTGCTGGACCAATCTTGGCTTTGAGCATTTTCCAGGAAAGAGCATTGTAATGACCAGTTGGTGCATCAGCTATCTCACCAATCAGAATTGGCTCGGCATTCTCTCCCCCCTCCGCTAAATCGATGGTTTTGGGATTGGGCAGGATAATTTTCTCTTGGACTGAGATTTCCTTTACTGTATCGGGGTTAAAGGGAGGGTTAGTTTGGTAAGCTGTCATGTCCGCTAGGTTGATGTAAACCCGATCGAAAGATATTTGCCAACGGTCTTTGGAAACAAAGCCCTGTCGGACAAAGTCTTCACCGTTAGCCCGAAATTGCAGCTTGCCATTCCCTGCTGTAGGCTTAGTCTCGCTCTTGGGGTCACCATCACCACAGCCTGAGAGGAAAAAGACAGCTATAACCATTATGTTTACCCATATTTGCACCTTTGTGATCATGATTATGCGATCGCTTCTACCTTCGCTTTTACCTTAATTAGTATACAAAACTTAATAAAACTGAATTTTGGGGTAATGTGCAATGCCCCTCTCCCCCATCTCGCCACACTCCATTAAGGGAGTCGGGAGCGGTGCGACCCGTGGCGAATTTAATTACGGGTCAAGCGCACCGAGGGAGTCGGGAGCGGTGCGACCCGTGGCGAATTTAATTCGCCTACGGAAAGCGCACCGAGGGAGTCGGGACTGGCTAAGCGGGAAAATTGAATGTACCCCTTCAGATCTCAAACGCTATAACCGCTTTTATCATACTTATGAGGTACAGTCTTTATTGGAGCTCATTGCCTTTAAAAGCTTCAAAATTAATGTCTTATTACTTCTGCCCTCTGCCTTAAAAGGATAAGCAAAGTACCTCACCAAAATGAAAATTGCTATATCATCAAACCCAATCGTGATTTCTCATAACACCAAGAAATCCGGCGTTGCTGAATCAAAAAATGGTATATAGCGCTTTTTATCCTCATGAGGTACACATATTTTTTTACCTCTTCCCTCTTCCCTCTTCCCTCTTCCCTCTTCCCTCTTCCCTCTTCCCTCTTCCGAAGTCCCTGCTCCCTAAAACCCAAAAACTTGTACCTTACTAGATTAAAAACCGCTATTTTACCATAAAATGGTAAAAAAAGGTAGGTCTTTTATTTGCAACAAAACCTACCTATTAACAATGTTACCCACATTATACCAAAACCACCTAACAAGGAAATTTACTCTAGCCGAATATATTTCCTTAAAAATTTTCGTCAATCTCTTACAGTCAATTAAAAAAGTGAGTTTATAAAAGTTAGCCAATGCTCTCCCTTTACCGATTAAATTTGAAAGTATAATAAAAATAATTAAAAGATTTTTATGATCTCCCAATCTAACACTTGACAAAGTTTGGTTGCCAATAGTTGAAGACTGATTGAAAACCTACTTTACTGATAATCAAATAATTTATTTAGCAATTGATAGAACGAATTGGGGTTCCATCAATTTATTAATGGTTAGCTTAATTTGGGAGAAAAGGGCGTTTCCAGTATATTTTACTTTGTTGCCAAAGGGAGTAGTAATTTAACAGAACAACAAATAATCTTGTCAAAAGTTATCCCGCTTCTTGATGCAGTCGCTCATGGGGTTTACCCCATGAGCGACTGCATCAAGACAAGGAGTTAAAGTTACCAAAACCCGTGGTTTTTCCAGTTTTAATGTTGCTGGTAAGTGGCAACGTAAACTCAAAGGAAGAGCGCCGTTCGCGTAGCGTGGCCATTCGCGCAGCGTGGCCCAAAGGCCAAGGCCAAAGAAGGATGGTTTATTTTGACAAACTTTGATAAATTAGAGTTGGCAATTTCCGCTTACAAAAAAAGATTTAATATAGAGTGTTTAGAGATTTCAAGAGTGGTGGTTATAATTTAGAAAACACTAAAGTTGAGGGTAAACGGTTTATTTCTATAGTTTTATTGATATCTATAGCTTATACTTCTGCAACTTTTAAAGGTCAACATATTAAACGTAAAGGAATCCAAAGTTATGTGGGTCGTGTAAAAGAATATGGACGTATGGAGCGGAGACATAGCGGTGCGACCCAAGGCCGGGGAACCCGGCCTTGGAGGCGCGCACCGTCCAGTTTTTACGTTGGTTTATATGGTCAAACCTGGATAAAGTTTAAGGATGTTTGTCTAGAATTAGTAACCGAATTAATGAAATTAAATCCTAATAAACGAAAGTATTATCAACGAGGTTTAAGGGCTATGTCGCTTATAGAATCTGCGTTTTAGCTTATTTCGTCACCCCCTCAGATTTTTTATACTAATTTACCACACTTAATCTAGGAGAGCCATTTATTTTTGGTTTGTGTCAGGTTAATTATTTCCTAATCACAATTACATCCTAGGCGGTTTTTTTTTGGTATGCAAGGGGTTTTTAAAAGGCTTAGGGACATTAAAAATGCCTTGTGTCTTTTAGGTAGTAGTAATTGGTTATTCGTCATTTTTACTTTGGATGCCAGCCCTTTGCCTGGAATACTATGGGATTATTATTCGATTAGATAAATAGCTAATTAGGGAAATTAGGGACATAATTATTGCTGTTTTTTCTTTTGTTATTTTATTTGTTGTGGGAGAAAAAGAATGAAGTATAGCGGTCTTTAGGGAGCAGGGACTGAGGCCGTGGGTCACGCGGGGCGCGTTCGGAGCAGGGAACAGGGAACAGGGAACAGGGAATAGGGAACAGAGAACAGAGAAGAGGGAATAGGGAGTCGGGAGTCGGGAGTCGAGGGGAGTCGGGAAATGGGTAAATGGGGAGATGGGGAGAATTATCCCGGATATTTTGGTAGATTTGGATACATATTTTGAGGAGTTTCTAGGCTCTGATTTAGGTCACAGCGTCGAAGCCTGTGCTACAAAGCTGTTTGATATATGCGATCGCGAAAGTATTGGTGAAATAGTCCAGTCAATTTTCCCCGCCCCGACTGGGATCTCCCGACTGTTTGATATATGCGATCGCGTCTGTAATCGTGATCAGCTCCAGTCAATTTTCCCCACCCCGATTCCCGACTCCCGATTCCCGACTCCCGATTCCCGATTCCCGATTCCCGATTCCCGATTCCCGACTCCCGACTCCCGACTCCCGACTCCCTAATTTATTAGCAATTCAATATTTTGTTCAACCTTAAAATATTAATTAATTTAAATTAATATCAAAAATAAGTGACCTTAACGTCGTCAAAGTATACAATAAATATATTGCAATTTTCAGCAAAAGGAAACGAATCATTATGGCTCAAAATTTCGTCCCCAACCCTGGTGATAATCCCAACCAGCCTAGTGTGCCTAAGCCCTCTGGTGAGGGACAGCGACGACGGGAACAAATCAAACATATCTTAAGTGGTTCTCCCCAAGCTGTTCGGAACACAATTTCTACACTTTATGCCGTTGGTTACGCGCAGGTTAATGATTGGAGCACACCTCAACCTACTGAAAATCCTGGAGAGGTGATCAGTATTTTGATTCGATATGTGCTGCTAGATTAAGCTAGATTAAGATAGTAATTTGCCAGGGATTCCAATCCCTGGCTAAGACGAAGCCTCAAGTTTCAAGGATAATTTAGTGTGTTGTGGATTCCGACAATTGACCGGCTAAGTAGAGCACAACTAACATGATTCGGTGGTTTCACTAGTGGCTTGAGGTGCAGCTAGGCTGTGAAGCGTGGAAAATGGCAATAAATAATTCGGTCAAGGATTGGCGTTAACCAAAACTTGACCGAATTTTTTTTAAAAGGGAAGCGGGAGTAAAAACTGAAGTAAATTCCTCTAGACTGCCTGATTTATGGGTGGTGACGGAAATTAACTCTGAAAGGTAACAGTTTCAATGTTGACCTTTGATACTTGAGTGTTGCTAGAGTTGGCTAATTCGCGATCGCGGCTTATATCATGTCCGGATAATTAATGATAAAAAACCATTTCCCTTTAGACATTACTCCTTTTCTTCTGCCAAATGCCAAATGCCAAATGCCAAATGCTTTCGATTTGCCAAAGTGTAACTATTCAACCGGAGATAATATTACCTATTCGTCAAGTCAGGTAAACCTTCAGCAAAAACTCCCCCCTTAACGAGATTGGGGGGAGGAATTTTTCCACACTAATGATCCAGTCCGTTTATGAGCTAGCTGTTGTAGGTTGGTTACCCCAAACACAACAAGACCAGAAGCCCATTAACTAAATAAAATACCGCCACTATCTGGGTCTCTGACCAGCCAGAAAGTTCCAGATGATTGTGGAACGGTGACATTTTTAATAAACGTTTACCCACCCCATTGGCATCTTTGGTGGCTTTATAGTAACTAACTTGAGCAATCACTGAGACGGCTTCTAGGAAGAAAATACCACTAATTATAAATAAACCCCAAAGGTTCCCAGTCAAAAGTCCTACTGCTGCTAGTGCTCCTCCTAGGGCTAGAGAACCGGTATCCCCCATAAAGACTTTGGCGGGATTGCAGTTGTGGGCAATAAAACCCAGGCAACTGCCACTCATACAAGCACAGAAGACCATTAAACCAAGGGAGGTTGGAGCAATCAGGGCAGCTAGTCCTAAAAATGCGATCGCACAGGTTCCTGCTGCTAGTCCATCCACTCCATCGGTAAGATTAGTAGCATTACTTTCTGCTAATAGCACAAATATACCCAGGGGCCAAAACAAAAATCCCAAGGGTAAGACGATTCCCAAGGGTAGGGTGATGTTAGTGATACTGGCTGGCTGCGTTTGTGCTAACCATATACAAAACAGTAAACTGACCACAATTTGTAAGGCCAGTTTCATTCTCGGTGACATCCCTTTATTAGAACGGCGTTGGACTACTTGCCAATCGTCCACCCAGCCGATTAACAGATAGCCAAGGGTGGCTAGGGATACCGCTAGGACTGGGGTAAAATCCTGCTGTGGGAGGAATAATCCTGACCACACCAGGGCAATCACCACCGCTACCGGCACAAAAAATATGCCACCCATGGTGGGGGTACCCGCTTTCTGTAAATGGGATTGGGGACCCTCTTGACGAATAATCTGACCCATTTTGAGTGCTTGTAGAAAGGGGACTGCTCGATATCCAATCCCAGTAGTGACCAGAGCACAGATCAACAGGGGTATGGTGATGGAGTTACCTGCGATCAGGGAGCGAGCTGCTGTCCCATCCAGAATTAATGCACCCAGAGTTAAGCCGATTGATAGAATATATAGGAGTTTAGTTCCCGTTAAGTTGAACAACTGCCCAGACAATCGTTTAGAATCTACCACAAGCCTCTTATTCCTTTGTTGAACACTCCTCACAAAGATACAATTCCCTGTATCTTTGCTTATATCCGTATAATTTACGGTTACGAGTCAAATCCTAACATCAAAGGTCTGCGATCGCTCAGGGTAGGACTGATTTTTGAAAATTTACGAGATGATCAAGCTATGACCGGATCACAGGATGACCGGATCACCGCATCACGCCATGACCGGATCACTACCAAGGTCTGGGGAGATCAGAAACACTACAGATGGTGATGGTCAGCTCGTAAGCATTCAGTTAGCATTCAGTTATCAGCGTGTCGCGTATCAGCGTGTCGCGTATCAGCTAATGGGCTACGCGCAGGCTACGCCAACAGCTTATGGGCTACAGATGGTGCTACTTGAGGTGCTATCAGCGTGTCGCGTATCAGCTTTCAGCTTTCAGCTTTTGAATAAAACAGCTAACCATTTGTTTAACAAGATTCGCGGAATTCCCCAACCTGGCCTTTGGCCAGGCTACGCGAACGTTCAGGTTGGGGATGGATAGCGAAACGACAAGTTGTGACAAATCTTGACGAATCATGCTATAATAATTATGGTTGCTGACCCGCCTGACCGACTAAAAGGCTACCTTGCAAACGGTCTAATATCCAATCAGTTTTAGGCCAAAAGGTATAAAAGTACTAGCGGAGCTCAGGGAAGAGACTTGCCCCAGCTGGTTAGTCATAGTGCTGTAATTCCAAGGTAAGTCTGTCGTGAAAGTTATACGTCCTTAGAAGGCGGATGTCTGCCTGTGGACGCTGAGTAAGACCAATATTAGCGCGGCTTTTAGAGGCGTCGGGGACGCGCGCGGGAAACCCTTTTGACGAATAAGACCGTCCCTGATTTGAGTTGAGAATTGGAAGCCCCAACCGAGAGCGTTGCAGGTTGGGGTACTTCACTCTGAGTTATTTCCACAAAGCTGTTCGCGTAGCGTGAGCCTTTGGCTGACGGCTGACCGCTGACTGCTGACCGCTGACGGCTGACCGCTGACTGCTGACGGCTGACCCCTGAATGCTTACGAACAGCTGGGTTAATCATGGCGCAACTCCACTGTGATGATCACAGCTTTAATCTAAAAAGAGACAATCTTGTTGTCGTTGGCTTAGCCCGCTGGCAATGGCTTGCAACTGGTTTTTAGAGAAGATCATTCTCTCAAAGGTTGTGATCGGTCGTCTAGAAGTGTAGCCAAAAGTCATTGAGTATCGCTCTGATCCAGTAGGTGGTTTCAGACGATGGAAAATGCTGCGTGTGTCAGTAAAAATTACTGTGCCGTAGGGTCCTGAGCAAGGGTTCCAGATAGATTTAGGCGCAATCCTTGCCATGTCTTTATCCGAGACAAAACCAGAACTGTAATAATTGTAGTTCAGGGTTTGAGCTAATGATGAGGTTAAATTTCTGGGAATATATTCAAAAGGGCCACCATCTAACCCCACATCATTCAAGTAGATAATGATTTTCACCATGCGATAGTCTTCTGGATCTACGTGCCATTGCCTGACATGTACTGGTTTTCCATCGGCAATATTCCTTTGAAGCGTTACACCAACAAAGAACACTGGAACACCAAGGTAATTTTCTACAATATCAAGCAATCGTTCGTTAAGTCCCCACTTTAAAATTTGTGGGTAACTAATTAGCTCTTCGCGATAGGTTATACTAAATCCGGTTATAATATACTTAATACAAGAACAGAATTTCAAATGCCCAAAAAAGCTTATTTAGCTGACCATCTGAGTAATAGTGAACTGAAAAAAAGATACAGAGCTTCTCAAGACCCTGTAGAAGCAAGAAGATGGCATTTACTATGGAAAATTTCTCTAGGATGGACAATAAAAAATGCAGCAGTCGCTGTAGGAATTAACTATCAATATGCTTTTAAAATTATTAAAAAATATAATGAATTGGGAGAACAAGGAGTCAAAAATCTTAAGAAAAAAAGCGTTAACCATCCCAGAGTAAAAAAGCCATTATTAAACGAACAACAGTTCCAAGAATTAACAGTTCAACTTAAAAAAAGACCACCAGATGGAGGAATATGGACTGGACCAAAAGTAGCTAGATGGATTGAAACTATAACCGGAAAGAAAAAAGTTTGGAATCAAAGGGGGTGGGATTACTTAAAAAAGTCCAAATATTCTTGGCAGAAACCCAGACCCAAACATCAGAAAGGAGACCTGATTGAACAACAAAAATTTAAGGATAATTTTCCTTTGATAGTCCAACAATTACGATCAAAATTTCCCGATACTCAGGTAGAAGTCTGGTTTTTTGATGAACACAGAGTCGGATTAAAGCCAATTATCAAAAAAATCTGGGCTCCTATAGGAGAAAGACCTACAGCAGTAGTCCAACATCGTTATGAGTGGTTATATATTTATGGATTTGTTGAACCAAAAACCGGAAAAACTCTCTGCTATTTAATACCAAGAGTTAACAATCAATGGTTAAGTTTAGTCTATCAAGCCTTCGCATTAGATGTGGGAATTTATCAAGAAGCCCTTGACCTTGGGTCAAGGGAACCTAAAAAAGTTATTCTTTTAGTAGAAGATAATGCCGGATGGCATCGGAGTCAACAGGTAAAAATACCAGAGGGAATAATTGTGAAATTTCTTCCTCCTTACTCTCCGGAACTACAACCAGCAGAGAGATTGTGGTCTTTGATAGATGAACCTCTGGTGAATGAATATTTTCAAACTATAGATGAAATTGAAGAACGTTTAGTAACTCGTTGTCAGCTCCTTCTCCTACGGAGACGCTCCGCGAACAAACCATGAGCTCAGAGATTAAAAATTTAACTAATTATCATTGGTTAACTTATGACTAAAGTTTATAAGCTTTTATAAACCGGATTTAGTATTATACAAGACTCCGTTTTCGGTATGGGCAATGCCCGTAATTTTGGTAATATATCCTCAGCATTATCTATCAGTTCCTTAGAGTAAATTCCTAACTCTTCTAAAGAAGTAACAAACGTTCCTTGTCTGTTTAGAGAATTCAACAATGGGAAATCTACTGGTGCTAGGGCAGGAAGGTAATTATAATGGTTTTATCGTCGGATGAGATAGTCCCCATAGTAGAAATTATGTAGCATCGGTATGCGGAAAGACTCTCTCTTAATTTTTCCCGGTAAACGTTTGGTCTTTTTTCCCAAAGAATTACCACTCAAAATCATAAAATCAATAACATAGTTCTAATTAAATTGATAGAATACCACAATCAAATGTATAGGTTAATACTGAATAATTGCATTTTCATAAATCAATATTTTGAAGTTTATATTGCGGTGAAAAGTTTATAATAAGCTAAGTTTATAACTATCTCTTATGACTATAAAATATCTAGCCTATCATCGACTATAAAGTCCGGTTAATCATTTCCCAAATATTTTTTATTTGGTAATGGGTAATCGTAAACTACCAATTCCCAATTCCTAGCATCAGGGTCAGCATTCAGCAGTCAGCAGTCAGCAGTCAGCTTATTTTATTCAAAAGTACCTCAAGTAGTGTGGCACAGGCTTCGACTATCAGCCAAAGGCCTTGGCCTATGGCCACGCTACGCGAATGGCCACGCTACTTGAGGTGCTTATGCGCTATGGGCACGCTACTGTTCGCGCAGCACCTCAAGTAGCGCAATCGGTGCTTTTAGGTGCGACCCGTGGCGAATTTAATAATTAGATGCGGAAAGCGCACCTTTGAATAAAAGAGGTAAGCAAAAGTTTAATCTGAGTTATAGCACTACGCATTAAGGTTAGGACATTTATAAAAGCAGCAAAAGCTATTATAATCAGCTATTGCTAGCATGCTAGCATGCTAGCATGCCTGGCACGTAGCGCTATACCTCTGCTGCGATGGGATTCATAGTCTTTGGCTAAGAGTTAAGTTAAGATCTTCAGCCGTAAGCATTCAGCCGTCAGGGGTCAGCGGTCAGCTTAAAATAAAGCTCGTTCCCGTAGCGTGCGCATGGCCCAAACGATATAATTTAATAGTTCGAGATTAATGATAATTGAAAGTCACCAGAAAAGTCCATTGCGCATTGCGCATCGGCGCACGCGACTTGAGGTGCTTTGTGGCACAGGCTTCGACCCTGGGACTTTGCTCAAATTAAACTAATGCTTACCTCTTTTATTCTTAACGCTTTCCTCCTCAACCGTACCCATAGCGCATAAGCACCTCAAGTCGCGTGCGTGGCACAGGCTTCGACCCTGGGAGGTAGCGCATTAGCTGATAGCTGAATGCTTACCTTCTGCCAGTAACAGGTGATATTCAAGTTCACTGGCTGAACCCATAGCAATTTGAAGAAAACGGGCTAGTTCGGCTTCTGACAAACGTAAGCATTAAGCTGACTGCTGACTGCTGACTGCTGAATGCTTACCTAATACTTAAAGCCTCAAGCCTAATACCTAGTGCCTAAGTTAATACTAATCCCTGACAAAGGTAAGGAAACTTTCCCATAAGCATCCAAAAGTTTAGGGGCTTGATGACGCCACTCCAGCATCTCTTCCATCCTGCGTCTACCTTCTGCTCCCATTTTTTCTCTGAGTTCAGGAGAATTGAGCAGTTCCAGAATTTTCTCAGCAAACTCCAGCTCGTGATTAGGCGTAGCATAAACAGATGCATTCTCTGCAGAGCGTCTTCCCTCTCGGAGGTCAAACTGAACAATAGGTTTACCTAGCGCCGCTTAACCAAGCCCCATAATATCGGGATATATTAGGATGTAACGGTACAATACGGACAAATAGGTATCTTACTCCAACCGAAGCTCAAAAACGATATGGTTATAATCCCAAAACCCTAGCTAGATGGGCAGATGCAGGAAAAATCCAATGCATTAGGTCTCCTGGAGGTCACCGCCGCTATCTAGCTAGT
>NZ_JAAHFZ010000033.1:40694-70705 GCF_010672795.1 Moorena sp. SIO1G6 | reverse complement strand
CTGATAGCTGATAGCTGATAGCTGATAGCTGATAGCTGATAGCTGATAGCTGATAGCTGATAGCTGATAGCTGATAGCTGATAGCTGATAGCTGATAGCTGATAGCTGATAGCTGATAGCTGATAGCTTACGTATTTAGATCAGGTAAGTAGATGGAATTAAGGACACTACAACAGTTATTTTACGATGCTGTTTTTGAAAATAATCCTGCCAGTACACAAACCATTGCTCAACACATCAAAGCAGCTAAACAATTGACCCCTGCTGAAGGGTTAGCGATTTATCGTAGCAGTGTCCTAGGCAACCTGAGCCAAACCTTAATGTCAATTTATCCAGTCTGCTGTTGTTTGGTGGGAGAGAAATTTTTTGATGGAACAGCGATAAGCTATATCCAACGGTTTCCTTCTATATCAATGGATTTAGGAAATTATGGCGAGCACTTTCCTGATTTTCTAGCCAATTTTGAGCCAGCAAAACAGTTACCCTATTTACCAGATGTGGCCAGGTTAGAGTGGCACTGGCATCGTGTGTTTAATGGTGAAGAGGCTACCAAGTTAGATGTCCAAGCATTGAGTACAGTTCCCCAAGAAAAATGGGGAGAACTGATTTTCCATTTACCTAAAAATAGTGTTCTGATTGAGTCAGCTTACCCGATCCATCGCATTTGGGAAGTTAATCAGCCTGAATACGAAGGTGATCAGCAAGTGAATTTGGATGAAGGGGGCATACAACTATTCCTCTGGCGCAATGGTTATGATATGCGCATTGAGCTGCCAACAAAAGCAGAATGGCAACTGCTGAAAGCTTTTCAAGCCGAAAATCGATTTGAAGCAATTTGTCAAGACCTAGCTGCTGATGAATTAGCTATTGATGTGGCATCTGAGCTACCGCTATTTGTACAACGTGGATGGATTGCTAGGTTTTCGATTTAGACAGATCCTTATGGAAATTCCCACAAGCCAAAACCCCGCGTTTTTAAACCACCGGATGTAAGCTCGCTTACGCGGACAGGCTGGGGAGTGTCAAAGACAGTTACCCACGCCAATAGGTGAGCCGACCCATAGATTTAGGATTCTCTGAAGTTTTCAAGGTGCTTCAGAGCAAGCAGGTGTTCGTCCTGTATTACTTTGTTATATATATACTACATAATACACTACAAAGTGTCAAGAGTGTAATACAAAAAAGTTGTTATTCGCGCAGAACAAGACTGTCCATCGGTTCAGTGTGACCCTCACTACCACCTCACTCTGTCTCACCACAGCTTCACCGTTGACTGGGCATCCGGCACGGGTTTATTTGAGTATTTTGAGTCCTGGGTCGCAGCCAACAATGAGGCAAGCTTTGGATGCGATCGCATCCCTACTAACCAATAACGAATGCGATGCGGATACCCTTAATTGGGCAGCTCTCACCTATCAGCACACCGCCGCCGTCCAAGCCGCACTACTAGAAATAAATGCCCCCGCCACGGTCAAGAAGAAGATGGCAGCCCTCAGGGGAGTATTG
The DNA here is from genome assembly GCF_010672795.1 of Moorena sp. SIO1G6. Classification (NCBI taxonomy): domain Bacteria; kingdom Bacillati; phylum Cyanobacteriota; class Cyanophyceae; order Coleofasciculales; family Coleofasciculaceae; genus Moorena; species Moorena sp. SIO1G6. The sequence goes on along the minus strand of NZ_JAAHFZ010000033.1, from coordinate 69,199 downwards.
GCTGTGGCAAAGAAGTTGAAACTGATGGATCCAGAAGATTTCGAGGCGGCGGTGGATTTACCCAGGATTAAGAATCATCCCTTACCTAGAGGTCGGGCGTTAACTCAAACAGAAATTAAAGCACTTATTGAGGTGTGTACTTCCGATACAACTAATCAAGGGGCTAGGGATAAAGCTCTAATTGGCATCCTACGGGGTACAGGACTGCGACGGGCAGAAGTGGTGAAGCTGGAAGTGCGAGATTTTGATGGTTCCACTGGTGCATTGGAAGTGCGCCAGGGTAAGGGGGGGAAGGATAGGACGGTTTATTTACCGGAAGGTGCGTTCGCGGAGCGGCTCTGAAGAGCATCGCTTTTGTAAATGATTGGTTGAGCACAAGAGGTCACCAACCAGGGGCGCTGTTGTGCCCAATACAGAAAGGTGGACAGATACAGTACAGAAAAATGACCCCTCAGGCCGTATTGTTGATTTTGCAGAAGCGGGCTAAACAGGCTGGGGTGGAGTCCTTTAGTCCCCATGATTTTCGCAGAACCTTCTGCTCTGATTTGCTTGATGCTGGGATTGATATTGTGACGGTACAGAAGTTAGCTGGCCATGCTTCCCCTGTGACTACCGCTAAGTATGACCGACGGGGTGAGGAGGTTAAGCGTAGGGCGGTGCAGAAGTTGGGGTTTTAACAGAAGGATGGTGGCGGGCGCATCTGAGGACTCACTATGTATCTTTTTGTAACTGCCTGAAATTACTACCTAGTAATGATTTCAGCTTGCATGTCACCCCTCCAGATTCTGTAGTTATTAATAGTCAGTACAGGTATCATGCCTCTCCACTAAAAATAACAGTCAAAATGGCGCACAAAACTAATTAACGGGAGTAATACTGTATTTGGAACAATAACACAATAGACCTCTTGCAAAAGTAGCGATCGCAAGCCGTCTTCTGAAGCAAGTCTGCTATGTGAACTACCCTAACCTACTTCGTAAAAGTTGGGTTGGGGTAGTTCAAACAACTCCAAAATTTAAGCTAGATTTAGCACTTTAGAGTAAATTGCTTAATTTACCCCTAATATAAAATTATTGGTTTTTATTTGCACCAACCTAATTCCATCCTATTAATATTCCACTATTAGAATCTGCATGGCCTACAATATTATCATAATCATCCCACATATTAAGTACATCATTTAAGAAAACTAAACAAAGTTGTCCACCCCCTCCATAAACAGAGTTTAATTCAGCATATGGTATATCTTGCAATTTTTGCTTATTATTAGTTTCAGAAAGATCTGAAATTGTAATTTGAGCCATTATGTAATCCTCTAAATACATTTAAGTAGGTGGGCATAAATAAACGTTAAAACTCAAAATAGAAAAATGAGGCTGAAAGCCTTTATTAAAAAGGGTTTCAGCATTTTAAATCTCAATCGCTATTTTACCGATAATTAAGCCCACCTACTTAAATAGTGTAGAACTATTTAAATGTATATGACAATAAATATTAGAATATTTTTGTGACATAATTGTTTCAATATAGCGGTTTTAAATCTAGTAAGGTACAAGTTTTTGGGTTTTAGGGAGCAGGGAGCAGGAAAGAGGGAAGAGGGAAGAGGGAAGAGGGAAAAAATGTGTACCTCATGAGGCTAAAAAGCGCTATAAAAAACAATAATGTAACTGTTCAGACTGAGGGGGTGACATGAGCCCTGAAAAGGACCCTCCGCATATTGCAGACGCTACGTAATCCCAAACAACTACCTACACCTCAACCCTCAGCACACAACCGACACCACCTATCCACAAAACCCCCACCACATACCCGAAAACAAAAACACCGTGTACCCGAAAAACAACCTCTGTACCAGAAACTAAGAACAGAAACTCCAGCCGTCGAGCTTCAACAACTGGGGAAACATTGAACTAAAAATTTTCCGGTGCTCAATTTAACAAGCTATTTCGCTGCTCTATCTCCCCAGACTTAACAACAACTACAACATCGCCACCAGGAGATTTAACCTTTTCACCAATGGTGGTTATTGATAAAGGCTTGAACTCGTAGACCAAGATAGAATCCAGAAACGACAACGGTTACAGGAAAAGCGGATTAAGGCTCAGATTTCGATTCAATCTGCTATAGCTCGGTTAAATGCTGCGAAAACTCGTTACCAACAACAGATTTACCAGCATTCTCTGAAAATGATGACTTATCAAACTAATTTACAGCGGCAGCAGTACCAGCTGGCATCTTTGGTGAAGCAATCCCAAGAGGTGGAGAAGGAGCTGGCAGAATTGAGTATTGTGCGATTCTCCTAGGGAGACGCTACGCGAACGCCCTATACTGGTCGGGTGAGACGGGTGAAGATTGTTTCACAGACGGACCGGGTGATAACTGCTGAGATAACTCTTGATGTGAGGGGCGATCGTTAATTCTAGGGCAAGGGCATGTTTGTGGTAGTGCTGCCTTTGTCCAATAAGTTGAAAATAATCGGACTATGACACAGCCTTATTCAATAGTCCGACATTAGCTGTTAGGTTTAATATTATGTTCGTCTGTAACTTAGTCTAATTTATTTAGACAACTTGCCGCGACTTATAATACAAATTTTTAATGAAGTTTGTTTAAAGTTTTACAGTTCTTCATACTGCCTCTTCCTCCTGCTCCCTTCTCCCTGATCCCTTCTCCCTACTCCCTTTGGCAAAGTGTTAATTTAGCATAACAAGTACGGAAGAGCCAGTTTTACTTAAAGTTTACTTAAATTTTTAGGAAAATAAAAAAGCGCAACATATAACTATCAATTGAATCGGTTAATATTTAAATCGAACTATGACACAGCCTTCATAGTTCGATTTAGTGATTAAGTTTAATATTATGTTCGTCTTAACGATATTAAGCTTAATCTCCTTTGGTTCCTAAAAATTAAGGAGAAAATTAGCATGAAAAATTCTCTTCAGGCTATGGGACATTTTTGTGTTCCTATAACTCTTGCTGTTGTCGCTACTTGCAGTACGAGTAGTGATGTCCAACAGAGCATCAAAGCTATTGTCCCATGGCTTCAGGTAGCAGCCTTTAGCACTACTACTGTTAATCAGGGATTACAGGCTGCTAAACGATTGCGTCGTTCTAAGTAGAGTTTGATGCTGTAGATGATTAGTACTAGTTGCTGATTATCGGTATAGTTTTGCCCCCTAATTCCCAATCTTGTGGTGCGACCCGTGACGAATTTAATTTGCCTATGGGAAGCGCACCGAGGGAGGAATAAAACTCTAAAAGTCCCCCGAGCGAGGGATTGCTCGGGGGACTAAGGGGGCTTTTTTAAAATCAGGCGCGCTACTACGCTGGAACTGTTTATTGTTTAGAACCTTCTATTTCCTCTTTATTATTACTATTAAGTAGAATCACCTCCAAACCCTTGAACTATTATAGCTAATCCGAATACAAAAGCAGATGCAATAGTCCCACCAATTTTTGACCAAGTATTGTTATTATTAGAATTAATTTCTTTTATAGTTTCGCTATAGTCTTTTGAAACTTGAAAAATTAATTCTGCTATTCTTATTTTTCCTTCGTCAGATTGAATATTATCTGCTAACTCATTTAAGGTTTTTACCGTGTGGTTAATATGATCAATTTTATCAAGTGCTTCCTGATTTACATCACCTACTTTTTCCACTAAGCTCGGGAATGTGTGAACTAACTCAGTCATGGATTCAATAAATTTAGTAGAAAATTTAGGTGAATCTTTTGCAAGAGCTTTTATGTGTTTTTCCTCAATTTCACCTTCTTCTATAAGATTTAAAATTTTTTGACTTTCTTCTAAAGATAATTCTTCAGAATTTGTCAAATTTGCTTTTTCCTTGACTTCTGCAACAAGAGAGTTGTTATTTTCCATTTTACTATTATCCTGTAACATCAACATCTATACCAAACAGCTTCAACAAACAAATAACTGGTACAAAAGCAATAATAAACGCTACCTTTTAAATAAAAAATATTATTGCAATAATTATTGCTAAAGGTATCCTCATCCGCCTTATTAGTAATACAATTATATTTACTTTTAACCAGTATTTGTTCTGTTCTTCTAATCTTTTATTTACCATTAAATTGCTACTATATCTAAAAACTTTATTTGAAAATTTGATAAGATTGCTTACTTTTTGTTCATCTATTTTCATAGTCATGCTTTGGAAATCTTTAATTATTTTTTCTAAGTTTGCAAAAGAAATTAAAAATTTATAATTTCCATGATTTCTAGTGTATATATCCAAACCTCTAGTCATCATACTTTTGAATCGCTTCATCAATTGTATATCCCATAAGAATATATCGATTTTACCGTGAAGACGATTTTTAGTACTATTAATCAAATTAATAGAATTTTCTGTTGATAAGAATATATCGGATTTCTCTTCTCTAGCTTTAAAGACTATTCGATAATTTGTTAAATAAAATTTGCCTCGAATCAATAATATTTGATTTTTTCTTCCTCTACCTGTAAGTATTCTAGCCCACAATGGGTTGAAGCTTGGTAATGGTTTACTTATGTGGTATTCTTCCGTATCAATATATATGGCAGAATCATGACTGCTAATTATTTCTTCATTATCAAGTAATTCTTCATCAAGTAATTTTTCTGTAATCATGATTTAGTTGTGTTTCTATAATCAGTTTGCAACTTTTCGTATTTTCAGCTAATCGATACTCTAAATTAGACGGTAATGCTACAAAAGTAGTAGTTTTAGTCCCCTTTTGACCAGACAGCAGCTGGAGTGTGACATGCAAGCTGCTAATAGCTGATTTTTAAGTATCTATATAGTTATCCGGGTAACCACCAACAATTACGCAAAAAATTTCTGGGGAGGTGACATGCAAGTTCAGGTGCAGCTGCGATTCTCCTACAAAGACGCTACGCGATCGCGTACTCAAGCCCATCTCTACATCCCCTGGATTATCCGATCCATGCCCGGCTCATCCCGTTGGTAACGTCTTAGTCATTATCGGGTAGTGGTTCTTCTGTTGTTGAAGGTTGAAGGTTGTTGAAGGTTGAAGGTTGTTGAAGGTTGAAGGTTGAAGGTTGAAGGTTGAAGGTTGTTTAAGGTTGAACGTGATTGCGTGGCCAATAGGCCAAGGTTGAATTCACTTCTGCCTTCTGTCCTCTGCCTTGTTTTCTCCAAAGTATAGCGGTTTTTAGCCTAATGAGGTACAGATAATTTTTGGCCTGTTCCCTCTTTTCTCTTCCCTATTCCCTACTCCCTGCTCCCTGCTCCCTGCTTCTTCTAAAGCAAAATACTATGTCTTAAACTATCCTTAGTTTGCTATTAGCTAAACTTGTTACAAAACTAACACTTTAGTTGTCAATAATTATTACAAATTTCGTAAATTATCCAATTTTTTTTGATTTTTTACTTGACAACAACCATAGACACTATTTATAATATAAACATGGCGAAAAGAGCCGCGCTTCTTGGTTGACTCCCCTCAAGCGCGGCTCTCTACCAAACCACAGTTTAGGTAACTCTATCATAATGGCAAAAAAACGATTTATTCATCATCAAGCTCGATTATCACGAAGCCATGGAGCGTCTTGAGCAGCTTGGACAACAGAGGGAACCGAAGCAGGAAAATTTGTATCCCTATCCCATCACGGAGCGATGCAGCGCGGTCTTGGGGGTTTCCCCCATGAGCGACTGCATCAAGAAGCGAGAGCAAATACTAATCCGACTGTATAGTTACTACCAATTGGGTATGACACCACAACGGTTTTACCAAAAGTGGGACTTAACCCAGGAAGATATAGCTTTGATCTGCTCTTGTTCTGCTCACACTGTTAACGGCTGGTTTAACACTAGTCGTCGCTGTAACCCTCCGACTCCTGTTCACTTGCAACCTCTGGCGATTATGGATTTTTTGTTGGAGGATTTTGAGACTATTCCGAGGGAGTTATTGGATCGATTGTGCTTGAAGGAGGAGAGAATGTAGAATTAAGAATGTAGAATTTAGAATGCAGAATGTAGAATTAAGAATGTAGAATTAAGAATGTAGAATGTAGAATGCAGAATGTAGAATTAAGAAGGCAGAAGTCAGAAGTCAGAAGTCAGAAGGCAGAATTCCCAATTCCCAATTCCCAATTCTTTATTACCAATTCCCAATTCTTAATTCTACATTCTAAATTCTTAATTCTACATTCTACATTCTTAATTCTACATTCTTATCTTGATTCAGCAATGCGCAATCACTTAGTAAAGCACTGCACTTGGTCCTTCAGAAATACCAGTCTTGGGTACTTCTTCGTCTCCAACCCATTCAGAACCATCAAACACATTACACCACATCCATCCACTGTCATCTCGCCCTTGATGTAACAGGTAAATTTGGTCATTATATACGACTGCTGATGGTCCAGCAGTTATCCCAGTTTTATGTATCTTGTGATCTCCAGCCCACTCATTGCCATCGAAGATATTACACCAGACCCAACCGTTATCACCTCTGCCCTCGTGAAACACGTATATTTGACCGTTGTAGACTAATGCATCTGGATCATCGGTTAAACCTGTGCCCCGTACCTCTTTATCTCCAGCCCACTCATTGCCATCAAAAACGTTATACCAGAGCCAGCCACTATCCCCTCGTCCTTGGTGGAACACATAGAGGAGGTCATTGTATACTACTGCTGATGGACTAGACGTAATTCCGGTCTTAGGAACTTCTTGATCTCCAGCCCACTCATTGCCATCAAAAACGTTATACCAGAGCCAACCACTATCTCCTCGTCCTTGGTGGAATACATAGAGAAGGTCATTGTATACTACTGCTGATGGGCCAGCAGTTATACCAGTCTTACCAATTTCTTGATCTCCAGCCCAGTCATTGCCATCAAAAACGTTATACCAGAGCCAACCACTATCTCCCCGTCCTTGGTGGAACACATAGAGAAGGTCATTGTATACTACTGCTGATGGATCTCCTGTCATCCCAGTTTTAGGAACTTGTTGGTCTCCAACCCATTCATTGCCATCAAAAACGTTATACCAGAGCCAGCCACTATCTCCTCGCCCCTGATGAAATACGTAGATGTTGCTCATTGTTAGTTCCCTAATTTGTCTCTAGTTAATCATAGTAATACTACCTAGGGGGGTGACATGTTTTTTGGGTAATAATTTCAGGCTATAAGTTACAAAAAGATACATTCTGTTAGGCTAAAGGGGGGTAAGGATAGGAGGGTTTATTTACCGGAAAGTGCGTTCGCGGAGCGGCTCTGAAGAGCATCGCTTTTGTAAATGATTGGTTGACCACAAGAGGTAACCAACCAGGGGCGCTGTTGTGCCCAATACTCAAAGGGGGGCAGATACAGTACAGAAAAATGACCCCCCAGGCAGTATTGTTGATTTTGCAGAAGCGGGCTAAACAGGCTGGGGTCGAGTCCTTTAGTCCCCATGATTTTCCCAGGACCTTTTGCTCTGATTTGCTTGATGCTGGGATTGATATTGTGACGGTACAAAAGTTAGCTGGCCATGCTTCCCCTGTGACTACCGCTAAGTATGATAGACGGGGTGAGGAGGTTAAGCGTAGGGCGGTGCAGAAGTTGGGATTTTAGGAGGGGGGTTTTTGGTTTGAGTGCTGGATGAATGGAAAATCAGCCGCTAAAGCCTAAAATTCAGCCTGTTACCGCAGTTTTGGGAGAGACAGGAAATTAGCCTTCGCCTAGCTTTTGGAAATCATGATTTGTTTGAAATCCTTGCTGGATACAGCTATCGTTTTGTTCAATATTATTAGTTGACTAACACGAAATCAGTACGGATATTCAGCATCGATGCGGACTGGATGCAATTGTGTTTATAAATAGCTGACTGTTATTTTAATACCGTTAACGGTTCTTACCGGAGGTTTAAGTTCACATTTTCTTTCCACGGGGGCTTAGTAGCCTTCTCGTAAGTTGAGCGCTAAATGCTGACATAATTGCTAGATTCGTCTTAACTAAGTCTTATCTTCAACTGGCTTAGGAAGCTCACACTCTACTGTTATCTTAAGATTACTTTTAGCCGTCCCTTTTGTAACATAAGGAATCCCCGCCTCTCCCCCTAATTCAATTCCAAATTCTAAGGTAACTTTTTTAACGTTAGGTATTGGCTTTTTCTTGAAGGCATTTAAACCAATAATAGTGTAAGCCCGGATTGTACCTTCAATGATTTGAGCGTGTTGTATTATTTGCTGTCGTAGCCTTTCAGGAGAACTCATGCCCTTGTCGGTAAGGGCTTCTTCTTCCTCTTCCTCTTCGTCTTGGTTATCTGGGCTGCTTACCGTAGGAATGTCTAAATCTTCTGTAGCTTCAACATAAATAATTGTGCCATCCTCTAGCTGAATTGGCGTTAATTGTGTCATAATATAATATTTACTAAACTATTTCCCAGCAAGACTGATAACATAATTGTATTCCTCTTAATCACCTATTTATCTAAAGAAAGCTGGTTTTTATGAGTCGGAATGCCTTAGTAATAGGAATTAGTACCTACAGCTATGAACGCCTCAATAATTTAACGGCACCTGGGCAGGATGCAGAAGCTGTAGCCCAATTACTAGAGAAGTATGGAGACTTTAAGGTAACCCGACTTCCGGCGGTTAAGGATAAACAGAATAATACCATTCGGGTTGGTAAAAAAACCAAAGTCACTCTGACTCAGTTAGAAGACGCCATAGTACAATTGTTCAAATCAGATGGAAAACCCCCAGATACAGCGCTACTCTATTTTTCTGGACATGGTTTACGAAAAAGCAAGGGGATACAAGAAGGCTTTTTGGCAACTAGTGATGTAAACCCAGACATGGGTTGTTGGGGTTTATCCTTACAATGGCTGCGACGACTACTACAAGAAAGTGAAGTAAGGCAGCAGGTTATTATTTTGGATTGCTGTTACGCCGGGGAAGTGCTAAATGTAGCAGAAGCAGACCCGGGAGACCGGGGTAAAGGCAGAGACCGGTGTTTCATTGCTGCTTCTCGTGCCTTTGAACTCGCCTATGAGGAAATTGGTAGTAATCATAGTGTTCTCACCTCTGCACTGATCCTAGGATTGGAACCAAGCCAAGAGCGATGGGTAACTAACTATACCTTAGTTGATTTACTTACTCAACAACGGAATGCTTTTCCCCAGCGTCCTATTTTTAGTAATTCTGGTGAACCGATTAATCTGACTCGCAGGTGGACAGCAGCAAGAAAACAGTCAGCTGCATCAGCAAAAAGTATCTGTCCTTATAAGGGTTTAGCTTATTTTGATTGTACGGAAGAAGATGCCAGGTATTTCTATGGTCGTACTGCCTTAACGGATCAATTGTTGGAAAAGGTGCGTATTGGTAATTTTCTCGCTGTCTTGGGAGCGTCTGGTAGTGGGAAATCTAGTGTAGTTAGGGCAGGATTGTTGTATCAGTTACAACTGGGACAGAGGTTATCTGGGAGTGAAAGTTGGCAGATAAAAATCCTTCAGCCCGGTGAACACCCCCTCAATTCCTTAGCACTAACCTTTGTAGATTCTGGATTATCTGATACCGAACGGGCGACTCAATTAGCTCAAGCCGAAGATTTGATCCAAAAGGGTTCTGAAGGATTGAGACAATTAATCGCTGTGACCGATACCCAGCGGCTAATACTGGTAGTTGATCAGTTTGAAGAAGCCTTTACCTTGTGTCAGGATAGCTCAGAAAGGCAGCAGTTTTTTGAATGCTTATTAGGAGCTTTACCTAAAACCGGGGATAAACTCTGCTTGGTATTGACAATGCGGGCAGACTTTTTTGGTAAATGTCTTGAACAGGACTATAGCGGATTGGCACAACAGATTCAAGAACATGGAATTGCTGTGATGCCCATGTCACCAGAGGAGTTAAAACAGGCAATTGCAGAACCAGCCAAACAGGTAGATTTGGAGATAGAGCCAGAACTGGTGAAAGAAATACTGACAGATGTAGCGGATGCGCCAGGATATCTTCCCTTACTGCAATATACCCTGACACAACTGTGGGAAGAAAGCACTGATAACTGTTTGCGGCTCAACACCTATGTGAAATTGGGTGGTGTGATGGGGACTTTGCGTCAACGGGCGACTGAGGTCTATGAGCTTTTTTCTGAAGAAGAACAAGCAGCAGTTAAGCATATTTTTCTAGCACTGACTCAGTTGGGAGAAGGGACAGAAGATACTCGCAGACGAGTATTTAAACCAAATTTAGTAAATCAGCGCTACAGCGAAGAACTTATTGATACCGTAGTTCAGAAATTGGCCGATGAAAAGCTAGTTGTTACCACTGAAATGGTAGGTAAAGGAGAAGGAACAAAGACAGTAGCAGTGGTGGATGTGGCTCATGAAGCCTTGATTCGTCATTGGAGTCTGTTGCGGAGTTGGATAAGTGAAAACCGGGATGGGATGAGAATAGCCCGTAAGATTGAGGCGGCGGCTGAAGAGTGGAAAATGAAAGTAGAATCGCCGGATTATCTGTTTACTGGGGCAAAATTGACGGAAGCGGAGAATTATTTGGAGGATTATTTTGAATTAGGTTTGCTGTCTGTGTTGGGGAAGGAGTTTATTGAACAAAGTATTCAGAAGCGCAAGAGAAATAAATGGGTAAGGGTTGGGGGATTTGCTGCTTTTATTGGTGTGATGGCTATAGGCTTGGTTGTATCGAATTATTTGGGCTTACAATCTCGTAAAGAGGCAATTAACTCAGACTTACTCACAGAAGCTACCAAGATTAAGTATTCCATATCAATAAAACCGACTACAGAAGAATTGATCCAAGCTATTCAAATAACAGCTAAGAGTCAATCCCAGAAAAAATACTTAAAACCAACAGTAATTAATGAAGTTAATTCTAGCTTATTATCAGCTTTAGATAACGTACAAGAAAGGAAACGTTTAGAAGGTCATACAGGTCCTGTCTGGGATATCGCTTTTAGTTCAGATGGCAAACAGATTCTCAGTGGCAGTTGGGACAGAACAGCGCGCTTGTGGGACACCGAATCCGGTAAACTTATCCATCAACTAGAAGGTCATACTGGTTCTGTCGAGGCGATCGCTTTTAGTCCAGATGGCAAACAGATTCTCAGTGGCAGTTATGACAACACAGTGGGCTTGTGGGACACCGAATCCGGTAAACTTATCCATCAACTAGAAGGTCATACAGATTTTGTCAACAATATCGCTTTTAGCCCAGATGGCAAACAGATTCTCAGTGGCAGTAGGGACAGAACAGCGCGCTTGTGGGACACCGAATCCGGTAAACTTATCCATCAACTAGAAGGTCATACAGACTCGGTCTGGTCAATCGCTTTTAGCCCAGATGGCAAACAGATTATCAGTGGCAGTTATGACAACACAGTGGGCTTGTGGGACACAGAAACCGGTAAACTTATCCATCAACTAGAAGGTCATACAGATAATGTCTATGTGATCGCTTTTAGTCCAGATGGCAAACAGATTATCAGTGGCAGTAAGTACAAAACAGTGGGCTTGTGGGACACAGAAACCGGTAAACTTATCCATCAACTAGAAGGTCATACAGATAGTGTCGAGGCGATCGCTTTTAGCCCAGATGGCAAACAGATTCTCAGTGGTAGTTCGGACAGAACAGCGCGCTTGTGGGACACCGAATCCGGTAAACTTATCCATCAACTAGAAGGTCATATAGGTCGTGTCAATGTGATCGCTTTTAGTCCAGATGGCAAACAGATTCTCAGTGGCAGTAGGGACAACACAGTGCGCTTGTGGGACACCGAATCCGGTAAACTTATCCATACCTTTGAAGGTCATACTACTTATGTCAGTGCGATCGCTTTTAGTCCAGATGGCAAACAGATTCTCAGTGGCAGTTTGGACAGCACTGTGCGGTTGTGGCGGGGTGGAAATTGGAAAGATTGGTTAAAAGAGGGATGTAATCATCTGCAATTTCATCCTGACCTCGCTGCGCCTCACCATAATCAAGATAATAAAGAAGATAATAAAGCAGGAGAAGCCTGTCTCAAGTATGCCGATTGGGACGATAAAGCCAAAGCCGACTTTCTGGTCAGACAAGGTAAGGCTATTTTTTTACAAACAGATCCAAATGTCAAGGATGCTGTTAAAAAATTTAAAAAAGCGCAAAAACTCAATTCTGACATCGACCTCAACCCATTCACAGAGGAAATAGATAAAGACCCCAAAACAGTAGCGCACTTGTTAGCCGCACAAGCTAAAGTGAGTCAGGGAAGAAAACTAGCAATAAATGGGAAAATAAAGGAGGCTATTTCTGTCTATCAGGAAGCGCAAAAACTCTATCCTGACATCGACCTCAACCCAAATACAAAGGAAATCGACAAAGACCCTAAAAAAGTAGCGCAACATATATTCCAAAAATGGAAATAATCAATTTTCAGTATTTATAAGGCAAGTAACTGGGGTTACCGGAACTTAAAGATTTTTCCCAATTCTCATGGAATGAAAATGAGGTAAATGGGTGGTGCGAAGCTTCATCATGTGCATTCCCTGGATATCGGTTGATCAAGTCTCGAAACCCCTATAATCTCCTACAACTTTACTCGCAATAAAGTTAATTTGTTAATATTGACCTGGTTTGTTTATCAATAAGCCACGGCTTATTGATTCTTACCCTTACCCTGGGGAGCAGGAAAACAATCCTGTATACCTGATGGTTATGGGAACCGCCGTAACTTCTTGGAAAAATTTTCGCTGCTTATGCATAATTGTTCATTACCTGAGCGATAGCTATTACAGATGGCTAATTAAACAATTTATAAAATTTCAGGAGAAACGATCATGGGTAAATCAAGTGGCGGCTTCGGTAATGATTCTTTAGTAGGTGACAACGAGACTATTTCAGTGCGTAACACTTCTCCTAAATCTATACCCAGTATGAATTTGATTTTTTATGTAATTAACCTACATATATCATTTTTTATAGCTCTTATTATACTTGTTTTAGGTATTGGTTTAGGTCTATTTAAGGCTAATACTCAATTTCAATTTTTATGGCATGCTCTATTACTTTTGTTTTTTAGTTACTTTTTTAGAAAAAATAATAATTATAAATATCTACTTGTTTCCAATAATTTATTTAAAGGGCTGCTTTTAGGGACAAGCTTTTTGTTAAACACAAGAGTTGTTGATGAGCAAATAAAATAAGCGATTTTGATATTTTTATCAGCCCATATCATAGAAGCTATTTTGATCATATTTTTCATGGTTTGTTTATTTATTATACAAAAACTATTATTTTTTACTTCATTTTTGCGAAAAGCTAATTCATTAGCACATGCATTATTATTAATAATACATATGATATCTTTAATTATATCTACTCTTTGTTTATTTGCTGGATATGGAGCAAGTGAATCCGTTAGAAACTTAGCAAAAATTATTTTTACAATACTATTTTTATGGAATCAAATTACTTTTGTAAAAGCATATTTCGATGAACCATGTTGGTCAAATATATTTAAACATGCAAGAAGTTTTATTTTTGATTTTGATTTGTCATTTATTACAAAAATTTCCACTTGGCTAAATGGTAATACTAAATAATTAGTATGCACGTAACTCACGAAGATATAGCATTGATCTGCTCTTGTTCCGCTCACACTGTTAATGGCTGGTTTAACACCAGTCGTCGCTGTTACCCTCCCACTGCTATTCACTTGCAACCTCTGGCGATTATGGATTTTTTGTTGGAGGATTTTGAGACAATTCCGAAGGAATTATTGGAGCGATGCAGCGCGGTCTTGGGGAGGCAGTGCGGTCTTGGGGGTCCCCCCCATGAGCAACTGCCTTGGTTTCCCCCACTCGCTATTGCATCAAGACAGCGATTGTGCTTGAAGGAGGAGAGAATGGTGAATTAAGAATTAAGAGGATATCTCCCAAGTTTTTTGATACTGAATTTTGCCCCCCTAGCCCCTCAACTTTGCGGTGCGACCCGCTCTAAGGATAAGTTCCTGCCTGAAGTCGCACTCTTTGAAGGCGGTTGAGAATGCGATTAGCCAATTCTGTGGCCACAACTGGTTTGCTGACAAAATCATCAGCACCAATAGCAAATACTTGATTCTGGGTTGTGGTGTCTGTATGGGCACTTAGAAACAAAACTGGCAGTCGGCACCAATAGGGATGAGTACGCAGCACTTGACATAGGTCAATGCCACTTACATGAGGCATTTCCACATCAAGAACTAGTAAGTTGGGAGTTACAGCCTGAAGAACATCCCAGAATTGCCTAGGATCGTCGAGTGTAGTAAGCTTAAATCCCCAAGGTTGGAGAAGGGATGGTATGACTTTTAGCAGCTCCAAATCGTCATCCAAAATCATTACCTTTTCTTCAGCATAGGAACGCTCTAGTGCTTGTAAGACGGTTGTCATCACTTGGGCTGGGGTGATTGGTTGCTTGAGGAAAAACCACCCACCCCGGCGTGCTACTTCCAGTCGTTCAGTAAAATGATCCTGATCGGCAATTAGCAGAACTGGCAATGATGGTATTTGCACTTTTAGTTCCGTAATTAAGGATAAATGCTCTGATAGAGCCCTTCGATTCGCTGCTGCTTGAGTAGGTTCAGTAAAGGCAAGTTTGAATAGAACAACATCAGGGCGTTGGTACCGTTTATCCTGTTTGACCGATACCTCTTGAGATATCCAGGCTCTAGCTTCTTTGATAGTCGGTGCAATCACACTCCGAATTCCTTTGCTATTAGCTATTGCTGCCAGTTGTTGAGTAAATTGAGAATCATCATTAATAATTAACAACAAAGGAGAGTGTTCCGAGAGCTGATGAGGCACTTGCCTAGTTATATTTTCCTGGGTTAGTTCATCGCGCAGAGCGGTTAAAAGTACCTGAAAGTGGAAGATTTGTTCAGCACCCAAATCAGTATCCCCTTGCAATATCCCTTCAAGTTCCCGGGCTAAGCGCGACCCTTCTGAGAAACCAAAAATACCCAAGTTTCCAGCTAAACTATGAGCTGCCAACCTCCCTTGTTCTTGATGGGAATAATTTAGAGACCCTTCTGAGAAAACCCTAGGGACTTGCTCTAAGATAGCCAATTGATTACGGCTCTTTTCCCGGTACTTTTCCCAAGCTGCAGCGATCGCTTTGAGGTGTTTTGAGTGCTTATTGGCGGTAATCTCTTCTTGGATTACAGTAGTAGGTTTAGAATCAGCATTGTCTGGCTGCAACTTTAGTCTATATCCCAGTCCATGTACTGTTTCAATCAGATCCTCCGGAGCACCAGCAATTCTTAATTTCCGGCGTAGCTTTCTTAGATGAGATCTAACTGTTGCGTCCGCTGGAAATTCTTTCGAGGACCACAAATTGTCTATAATTTCGTCAGTACTAAAAACATGATGGCTGTGGCGCAGGAATAATTCTAGTAGCCCATATTCCTTGGCGGTTAATGAGAGCAACTGAGTGTCGTAGGTTACTTTACAGCTGCGCGGGTCTAGTTGCAAGCTACCCCAACTCAGTACAGGCAGAGAGTTTGAGTTTACTCGACGCAATAGAGCTCGCATGCGAGCTGCTAGTTCCTCAAGATCAAAAGGCTTAGTGATATAGTCATCGGCACCAGCATCTAGCCCCCTAATCTTGTCTACACTAGCATGGCATGATGTTAGTAAAAGGATAGGCATGTGATAACCACTGGCGCGGAAACGCTGACAAAGACTAATTCCGTCAACCTTTGGTAGCAACAAGTCCAGTACAATCAGGTCGTAGGTATAAGTTGACCCATAGGCCCATCCCTGTTCACCGTCAGTTACAGCATCAATCACATAATTTTGCTTGGCAAGGCTGTTTTTGAGTAAATCAATTAAAGACTCATCATCCTCCACTAGTAATATTCTCATGTGTACAACTACAAACGCTCAACAATAATGAATCACAACTTCCATTCCAAGAGTTCTGCTATTTTAATAGCCAAAGTGATAGAATTAAAGGGTTTAATAATAATACCAGCAATCCCGATTTTTTTAAACGGGTGTTGCTCTGCGATCTGAGTCTTGGCAGTCAGAAAAATAACGGGAATTGACTGGGTTTTAGAATTTTCTTTTAACTTCGCAAAAGTTGCGATTCCATCCATATCTGGCATCATTACATCAAGTAAGATTGCGTCTGGCAGTTTAGTGTTAGCCATAGCGATACCTTCCAAGCCTGAAGAAGCTGTTAGTACCTCCCAATCTGTTTCAAGTTCCAGACCGACTTGCACTACTTCCTGGATAGTTTCTTCATCGTCAATTAGCAAGATGCATTTAGTACTCATGGTTATCTTCTTCTTGCTGTTTTAAAGCTGGTAGGGTAAAATAAAAAGTACTGCCTTTACCTAGGGAACTCTCTGCCCAAATTTTCCCGCCGTGTTGCTGGATAATTTTGCGGCAAATGGTTAGCCCCAGACCTGTTCCACCTTTCTTACGGGAATCAGATGAGTCCACTTGCTCGAAGCGCTCAAAGATACTTTCGAGCTGGCTATTGGGGATGCCTTGTCCCTGATCTTTGACTTGAAATGTGACATAGGCAGTTGTGGAGCATCGCAGCTGTTTCTGCTTTTTGGTTCTATTAACCTCGTTATCTGTGATTGCAGAGAGCCAAACTGTGCTATTGGCAGGTGAAA
This sequence comes from Moorena sp. SIO1G6, assembly GCF_010672795.1. Taxonomy (NCBI): domain Bacteria; kingdom Bacillati; phylum Cyanobacteriota; class Cyanophyceae; order Coleofasciculales; family Coleofasciculaceae; genus Moorena; species Moorena sp. SIO1G6. The sequence continues at coordinate 52,590 of NZ_JAAHFZ010000033.1, read as the reverse complement.
ACTTAATTGCGTTGCTTAGTAAATTAGTCAAGGTTTGGACAATATAGTCGGGGTCAGCCCAAACAGAGAAAGAGGTGGACTTGGTTGCCAACTTAACCCCATGTTCAGTAGCCATTGTTTGCATAGCCTGGACTGCTTTTTTGATCAAGTCAGCTGCATTGCAGGCTTTTTTGTCCATATTCACCTTACCTGACTCAATGCGCTGTAGGTCTAAGACATTATTGACTAAGCGCACCAGGCGATCAGTTTGTTCGTCTGCAATTTCCAGCATTCGCTGTCCTGTGGCAGAGAGCTTACCGAGTTTTCCCGTCGCCAAGATTTTCAGGGAACCGTGAATTGAGGCCAGAGGGGTGCGGAGTTCGTGACTGACCACTGAAATGAACTCGTCCTTCATCCGTTCTATGGCTTTGCGATCGCTAATATCACTTGTTAAAGCAAAAAAACCTTTGACTAAACCCTCCTCCTCGCTGAGATGAGGGATGTAGGTAACGCTGACGGAGTGAGTGCGTCTATCTTTGAGGGTCATTTCATGTTCGTAGGTGACTGTCCGACCTGACAAAGCAGCCTCCACATACACCCGAATCTGCTGATAGACTTTCTTCCCATGGACTTTCTGAAGGTGAGATCCAGACACCTCTAAAGGGGAAAGTCCCAACCAGGTTTTGTAGGCTTGATTGTTAAAGCGATAGCGCTGTTCCTTGTCAATGTAGGCAATTAAAACAGGCAGTGCATTGGTGATGAGGCGCAGTTGTTCTTCAGAACGACGCAAAGCTTCTTCTGCCTGAAGGCGATCATTGATTTCCTGTTGCAGATTGCTGTTTACTTTCCTCAACTCGGCTGTCCGTTCTGCAACCATCTCTTCCAGATTCTCCAGCAGTTGAGCTTGGGACAGGGCAATGCCGATTTGGTCTGCCAACTGTTGCATCAGTTCAACCTCAAACTCACTCCATGGTCGAGCAGCCTGACACTGATGGGCAATCAGCAAACCCCAAAGTTGATTCTGGGGTTTAACTCGGCGATTTTGGCTGTTTGTATGGGAGTTGAGGGTTTGTAAGATCGGCACAACGAGTTTGGCTTTGACATGCCATTCATCCAGAAACTCAACTAAGCACTCAGCCAAAGCGGCATCAGGGCTGTGAACATCAGCGTAAGCTTGGGTGCGACCTTGACCATAGAGTTCTCGGTACTCTGCAGGAAAGACTTCTTCAGGAAACTCAACGTCGAGAATTGCCGGATATGTCGGTAAGGTCGCTTCGCTAATGATTTTACCTGTTCCATTGGCAAAAACTTGGTAAATCAGTACTCGATCAGCCCGAAGAATTCTTTGCACCTCTGTAACAGCAGTTTGTAGAATTTCTTTGAGTTGCAAAGATTGGCGAATTTTGAGAGTTACTTCAGAGAATAACTCTACCCGCTGATGTTGGCGTTGGAGTTCCTCTTTTGCTGCTTGTCGGCGCTTGGTAATGTCCCGCAAAATCAACAAGTGATTACCAGGTGACAAGTTTATAACTGATGTATACTCCACTGCTCGTGTCGTCCCATTTGGGCAGAGGAGTTGAACTTCCCCAATTTCTTGCCCTCTTTCCCAAAAGAGGTGCCATCCTTGTTCACAATTGAGATCTAGTTTAAAAAAATTAATAATGGAGTGATTAATCAACTCCTCCCTTGCTAAACCAAATAAATCACAGACAGCAGGGTTCACCTCTATGAACTGACCGTTGTCACCAACGATAGCAATTGCTTCAAAGGAGCGCTCGAACCCAGCTTTTAGAAGAGATTCAAGCCTTTGAGGTTTCTCAGCAGACTGCATGACTACGCCTAATGTTAACTACTTTACTGTAATCTAAAGTAATCAAACTTTATTAAAACTTTACAAAAGTTAACTTAAAGACTTCCATTTCCTGTGAAATTTCAGTTGAAGATTTCCCGACGCTCCAAACCCAATCAAGGGGAATCAAACAGCATCGTAGTTATATATCGTTGTGTCCATTGCTGACCAAAAGACTGTTCTAAGATTCTTCGAGTCTTGTCATTATGCTGCTGCTGAGTACAGTAGTAGCGTTGTCCTGCCAGAATTTCAGCTTCCTGGTAAGGAGAAGAAATCGGCATCATGGCGGTCGCAATTTGACAATGCAGAGTCAAAAAATGATTAACTTGCTCAAAGAAAGCCGCTTCTTCTTGAGCATCGGCAGGACGCACAAATAGACAAAATTCCGAAAAAATATCTCCCCACTTGGGTAAATCGCGGTGTTGAGAAAACTTAATTTTGGGTAGTTTGGCTAAAACACTGCGGTAGGATATCGGTAAAATGCGCTCAGTGTTAACGGGAGACAGATCAACAATAGCCGCACTAATTACCCTTTTTCCAACCACAAGATCAACTCCGAAAATTGGCAAGTTGTAGTTGGAGTGGGGGAACATAACACAGTGGAGAATATCAAGGCGATGACTTACCTTTGCTAACTCTAGGTGTAATTTGCGAAACTGGGGGGTCTGATAACAGCGATTTTCAATCAATAGTTTTTCCCCTTCTAAGTTTCCCTCCACGTAACCGAGATCCTCTGGTATAGTGTAGGGAGACAGAGATAAGTAATGTTGCCAGTGGTCTTCAATACAGTTTGCAAGTTTGCGAATAAGAGTATGCTGGTTTTCTCTTAGAGAGGGTTGAAGAGTTTTTAGCATCTTATATTAAGGTTTTCAATAAAGTTTTTTCCGTATCAACTTAAGCCGGAAAATTTTTGTGGTGAGAAGGTGTTAGGTGTTAGGTGTTAGGTGTTAGGTGTTAGGTGTTAGGTTGCAGGTTTTGGGTATGAAAAATCTCAAACCTAAATCATAATACTTAACATCTTATTAAAAGTCCCCTAATATCTAATACCGTAAGCTATCAGCTATCAGCTATCAGCTATCAGCTATCAGCCTATGCGCACGCTTTGCGAACAGCTTTTGCGTAAAAGAGGTAAGCATTAGTTTAATCTGAGTTACATCCCAGCGTCGTTCGCACAGCGTGGCCAAAAGCCAAAGCCTGTGTCACAAAACTGATAGGCTTTTCCCCAGGCTTTCAATTTTATTCTAAGCTGACAGCTGACGGCTGTTGGCGTAGCCTGCGCGTAGCGCATATGCTTACCTAATACCTAACCCCTAACACCTAGCACCTTGTCCCAACTTCAAGACATTTGGTAGTGTTGTTACTATGTTGTTGGCATAACCGGACGAATGCTGACGATTTTTCCTCCCATACGAGTAATGCGCTGCATCTCTTCATTCATTTGGCTGTAGGGAACCTGAATAAAGATACTGCTACTCTTGCGTAAAGGGTAACTGTTTTTATTGTTTTCTTCCTTATGCCACAACCCTGTTACCTCATAGACAAAGGTACGACTTTCTGATGGTGAATTAGAAATGTCAAAAATTAAAGATTCACCCAGCATTTTTGCGTTCCCTCCTAATAGCTACCTCAGATTAGATCAACTCCTGAACTTATATTTTTAGAGCAAATGTTATCTAAGCAAGTGTTATACTAGCGACTTTACCTCCCATTTTGTTAATTTGCTGGAGCGTATCCGATAGCTTCTCATAAGGAACCAGAAGCTCTTTGCTAACGCGGCGCACTTTGGGATATCTAGGCAAGTTCATTCCTGAGACTTCCAACCGATAGATACGACCTGCTCTTACTGGACTTCGGAAGGTTTTATTGGGCGTAACACCTTTTTCAGAGGCTCGGTACGCCCAACCTTCACTACCGCCTGAGGGACCAACCACTGCTGAAACACTATTAAGAGCAAGTTCACTAGCAAGGCGAGACGCTTTACCTTCAACTTGTGCGCGATCGCTATTAGCATAGCCTCGGTAAAGGCGGAACATGCGAGTAAAGCCCACAATCTTTTGTCCGGTTTGAGTTGAGAAGCCTCGATAATAAGGCACGATGAACTCACCAAAGTTTTCATCGTATTCAGCAGAATCGATGTAGGAATCAATATCTGCTTCAAAGCCCTTGTTTTGGTAGAGGTCAAGGTGGTAAATTACCTCAGACTCATCATAGGGAGCTCGACCTAGCAAGTGCTTGAAGTTTAACTCAATCACCCGAGTTTGGAAGCTGGTGTACAGAAATTTCGACTTGTATAGCTCCGACTTAGCTACAGCTCGCACAAACTCCCGCACCGTGAGAGAGCCATTGCAGAGCAGAGATTCTAAACCGGTGAGGCGCTCATAAGCCATGATGTAGTCGTTACCGAGTACTTGTCGGTAAACAGCTTGAATGACGGCTTTGGCATCATCTTGGCTCCAGTTGGGGCGCAGTTCAATGGGGTTGCTATTGCTAAAGGCAGAGGTGCCTAAGCGGGATGCTGCTGTTGTAATTGCCACTTACTCTACTCCTATAGGACTCGACATTTAGATGTTCTAGAAACTTCAGGCACGGGTAATACTCATGACTTGACAACCGCGCTTGTTTAGTTTTTGCAGGGTGGGAGATAGGCGTTCGTAGGGCACGACATATTCACTGATGCTGCGCCTGATCTGAGGGGCACGTCCGATACCTCCTTGAGTTACTCGGAGTCGATAGAACTGTCCCTGAATGTTTGCAGTTGTGCCGGTGAGTGCTTGTCCGCCGCTTGGGGTTCGCACGGGGTTTGCCATATTGCGAGCCAGCTCATAGGTTAAACTAGGACGACCGCCCTTGCCCTGAGCGCGATCGCTGTTGGCGTAACCACGATAGAGCTCGAACATGCGGGTAAAGCCGACGGTTTTTTGTCCCGGTTGATTGGAAAAGCCTCGATAGTAGGGTACGATGGAGGTGCCAAAGTTCTGCTCATACTCAAGGGAGTTTATGTAGGAGTCGATATCTGCCTCAAACCCCTGGTTTTGATAGATATCGAGATGATAGATGATTTCAGACTCATCATAGGGAGCCCGACCGAGTAGGTGCTTGAAGTTCAACTCAATTACTCTCGGATGAAAGTTGCTGTAGAAGAATTTCGACTTGTAGATTTCTGACTTGGCGACAGCCCGCACAAAATCCCTTACAGTCAGGTAACCTTGGCAGAGTAAAGACTCAGCACTGGTGAGACGCTCAGAAGCCATGAGATGGTCGTTTCCGAGTACTTGTCGGTAAACAGCCTGGATAACAGCCTTAGCATTGTCTTGAGTCCAGTTGGGGCGCAGTTCAATGGGGTTGGCATTGCTAAAAGCGGAGGTTCCCAGCCAGGATGCTGCTGTGGTAATTGCCACTTGTTATTCTCCTAATTTTTAATACTGCTTGATAGTCGTGAGATTTCAGTTGCCTTAGGCTGGCGTAATACTTGTTATTCGATCACCTTGCTTGCCAAGCTGCCGCAAAGTATAAGATAACTGATCGTAAGGCACCAGATACTCGCTAATTGTGCGCCGGATTTGAGGACCACCTCTTGTCACCCCTTGAGAAACTCGCAAGCGGTAGAGCTGCCTTTGGCTACCTGCATTTGTGCCGATAACTACCTGTCCCTTGGTTTGGGTTCGGACAGGAGTTGCGGTGTTACGAGCCAGCTCATAAGTTAAGTGAGAGGGATTGCCATTGCCTTGGGCGTGATCGCTATTGGCGTAACCGCGATAGAGCTGGAACATGCGACTAAAGCCCACAACTTTCTGACCCTGTTGGCTCTCGAACCCACGGTAACTCGGCACAATCGAGTTACCAAAGTTTTCTTGATATTCCTGTGAGTCGATGTAAGAATTTATCTCCGCCCTGTAGCCTTTTTGATTGAAAAGATCGACATGATAGGCAATTTCCGACTCATCATAAGGGGCTCGACCCAGAAAATGCTTATAGTTCAACTCAATAAACCTTACTTGGGGTGTGGAGTTTAAGAACTTCTCCTGGTATAGTTCTGACAGAGCCAGTGCCCGGATAAAATCTCGTACCGTAATGTGACCTTGGCGCAATCGAGACTCTGCATTGGTCAAACGCTCGCAATCCATGACATGAGCGTTGCCAAAGACCTGTCGATAGACAGTTGTAATCACTGCTTGCACTTCATCTTCTGTAGAGTAGGAGCGCAGCTCCATTCGAGGGGAATCCGCAAAAGGTGCGATGCCTAACAGGCTCGCTGTTGTTGGACTTACCATATCAGTCTCCTAAATTTCTTTTCTAAAAAACATTGCCCGGAACTTCAGAAAACCGTTAATCGACTATCAACAGCCACCTGGAGTTCCGGGCAAGTCGAAAAACCCTAGCTAAGAGCGTTAATTGTGTAATCGAGATAGGAGTTTGCCTCAACGGCAGGGTCACCACTTAGACCATGGTTCGCCTTGATGTACTTGAGAGCTTCGACATACCAGCTCGGAGAAAGTTCAAACGTGAGGTTGATTTCGGCGATTCCTGAGATCAGGTACTCATCCATCGGTCCTGTACTCCCAGTCACCAAACAATAGGTCACCATGCGCAGGTAGTAACCGATATCACGGGCGCATTTTGCCTTCCCTTCAGGAGTCGAAGCGTAGTTCGGTCCTTGCATCTGCGTGGTATAGGGGAACTTTTGGTAAACTGCTTGGGCTGCACCATTAACCAGAGTATCAGCTTTACTGGTTAAGGTTTGAGCAGCTTCCAAACTTGCAGTAGCTTGGCGAAAACGACCGAAGGCACTCTGAATTTCGGCACTGCTCAGAAAGCGGCCTTGGGAGTCAGCGGTAGCTACTGCTTCAGTTAGGGGAGTTTTCATATTCTAATCTACCTCTCAAAAAAAGTTTTGCAAGTTTTTCGTAAACGAATGCTACTGAATAATTGAACGAGCAGATGGCTGTCCTAGGGTTTGGTGAAACTAGCCAACGGCAGCAGCAGCTCGATCAAAATAACCACTTAACTCAGACATTAGAGAGCTACAGTCACCAGGAGTAATGCCAGTTCTGTCATTGGCAATGGCGATCGCAGCGTCCTTCATCTTATTGATACCTTCAGCTACAGAACCTCCAGGAACTCCCAGTGCTACATAGGTTTCCCGCAGGCCATTAAGGCAGCGGTCATCTAAAACACTGCCGTCACCAGCGAAGGTGGCATAGGTTACATAGCGAAATACAATCTCCATATCGCGCAAGCAAGCAGCCATGCGACGGCCAGTGTAAGCATTGCCACCAGGCTGGATCAATTGGGGCTGCTCTGCAAACAGACTACGGGCAGCATTGGCTACAATTGAAGAGGCATTGCTTGTGAGTCGGTTGACCACATCCATGCGCTTATTGCTTTCAGCAACCATGCTCTTGAGGGAATCGAATTGATCGTTAGTGAGATATACACCTCGGGTATCAGCTTGGGAAACCACCCGTGCAAATGCATCTAACATTAAAGTCTCTCCTTACATCTTGAACTTGTATAAATCCAAAACTGGATAGTAATTGACTGCCTGCCCTACTCTGCTGTTTGGCAGAGTAATGAATCAATCAGCAGCCTTGAATTACTCCAGTAGCTTCAATTCCGTTGAGCCTTGTTGTTAAGAATTTTGTAGCCTCTCTCAGAGACACAAGGTAACTCAAGGAAACTGACCCCTAACTTTTAAGTCAGGGATGCAGCGGCTTTCGGACCAAGACTATTCAAGCAAATCCTCTGTGCAGATTTTGTGCAATTATGTGAGTCAATTACAAATCGTAACAATTCAGCTCTTTTGTTTTTGTCCTCAAGGGGTAACAACAAGGCTACAAAGCACTCTGGGCAAAGAATAGAGCGTTTAGTACTCGCTGAAAATTGAGCCGTTTGTCAGCTTTAAGAATCTTCATACGAAACTAATTATCTGAGCAGTTTATTGAGAGGATGGCATACCCAAACCCGATCTTTACTCAGCTCACGGTAAAGACACCATCCCTAACTCTCGCCACTGGAACTATCTTCGCTACTTTCAGGAGTGGGTATCTGAATTGGAGTTTGGTAAGTCAGTAGGGAGCGAACAAACTCCCTAAATAACTCGGTTTTATTTCGATTGGTCATTTTTTTTATTGCTCCCTACTCCCTTTAAACCAAAATACTATGTCTTAACCTATCCTTAGGTTGCTATTAGCTAAACCAGTTACCATTCTAACTATTTAATTGTAACTAATTATTACAATTTTCGTAAATTATCCGGATTTTTTTGAATTTCCACTTGACAACAACCATAGCCACTATTTATAATATAATCATGGCTAAAAGAGCCGCGCTTCTTGCTTGACCCGGCACAAGCGCGGCTCTCTACCAAACTACAGTTTAGGTAACTCTATCATAATGGCAAAAGAACGATTTATTCATTATCCCATCGATTATCACGAAGCAATGGAGCGTCTTGAGCAGCTTGGACAACAGAGGGAACCGAAGCAGGAAAATTTGTGTCCCTATCCGATCACAGAGCGAGAGCAAATTCTAATCCGACTATACAGTTACTACCAATTGGGCATGACACCGCAACGCTTTTACCAGAAGTGGGACTTAACCCAGGAAGATATAGCTTTGATCTGCTCTTGTTCCGCTCACACTGTTAACGGCTGGTTTAACACTAGTCGTCGCTGTTACCCTCCCACTGCTATTCACTTGCGCCATCTGGCGATTATGGATTTTTTGTTGGAGGATTTTGAGACTATTCCGAAGGATTTATTGGAACGATTATGCTTGAAGGAGGAGAGAATGGTGAATTGAGAATGTAGAATTTAGAATTAAGAATTTAGAATTATATTCTTAATTCTAAAATGATTCTAATTTGCGATCGCACTTCGCCTTGGCCTGGTGTTGCGATCGCGATTATTTTCATGACTGGATTATATCATGTCTTAGCGCAGTATGAAACACATTTTAATTAGGTTAGAGAGGATAAGAATAGTATTTTTAAAGCACGGATAATATGACGCCATTGGCTGCTTTCTACCATAGCCTCTGGATTGGATAACCATCAAAAACAGAATCTATACTCAACAAAGGCATCTGTTCCACAACAGCTTGAGCGATCAGAAGTCGGTCAAAAGGATCGCGATGCTGTAATGGTAAACTTGCTAATGCATAGATATGATCTAACTCAATCGGTAAAAAGTACAAATCATTTGTCTGCTGCTGTCTTTCCAACACCTCAGCCAGGGGAAAGTTAAATGATAGTTTGTTAAGTTGGAGTTTGATTTGCATTTCCCAGACACTAACCAAACTCAAGAACAAGTCGTTTTGCTTATCAGCTAGTAAACTTTTAACCTGTTCCGATAACTTTCCTTGACTTACAGTCCACCAGATAAACGTATGAGTATCCAATAGCAGTTTCATCATTAACCTGCCTGAGACTGATCTGACAATGGATCGTTATCACCGAACCAAAATTCATCAGATAGAGGTTCGTTGAAATCATCACTCATCCATCCTTCTCCTTCCAGCAACCCTAAAATCCGAGGAGCCTGAGATTGACTGGGCTCAGATTCAACATACTTAAGAGCCAGAAACTCCACAAAATCAAACACCATCTGCTGTTGCTGTGGTGGTAATGCCTGCAAGCTTTTCAGAAAATCTTTAGGTAAACCTATCGTCTGGTAATTCATCCCTACCCTTGAACCAAACACTAATAGCTGCTGGGTTGATAGAACTTATCCAATCTTATCTCTTCTTGGCCACAATGTCTTGATGCAGCGCGGTCATGGGGAATTGCTATGATAAAATATCATTCCAATAGCTAGCAAGTGAGGAGTGTGGCTATTGCAACAACTATTACGTATCTCTAGAGTAATTGATAGCTTCAACGAGAGAATCGGTCGCTTAACCTACTGGATTTTGCCACTGATGATCATGATTGGTGTGTGGAATGTGGTTGGTCGCTACTTGGGACGTTTTATAGGAGAAAATTTGAGTTCTAATGGGTTTATCGAAACTCAGTGGTACTTATTTGACTTAGTATTCCTGTTGGGGGCGGCTTACACTCTCAAGCATAATGGCCATGTGCGAGTGGATGTTTTTTATAAGAGTTTGACGCCAAAGGCTCAAGCGATCGCTAATTTAATTGGGACATTATTGTTCTTAATTCCCTTCTGCATCATGGTAATTTATTTTTCTTGGGGGGCAATTATTAATTCCTGGACGATTCAAGAAATGTCACCAGATCCAGGAGGGTTACCCCGTTACCCAATTAAATCCATGATTATTGTCAGCTTTGGGTTGCTGATTCTTCAAGGAATCTCAGAAGCGATCAAAAACTGGGCAATTTTTGCCGGATATTTGGCACCCCAGGAGGAGGAATAAAACCATGGGTTATGACTGGTTAGGTCCGGCCATGTTTGGCGGTGCCTTAGTATTACTTTCCATCGGCTACCCGGTAGCCTTCTCCCTAGGTGGGGTAGCAATTTTGTTTGCCATCGTGGGAGTGAGTTTGGGTATCTTTGACCCGATTTTCCTGACCGCTATGCCCCAGCGGATTTTCGGGATCATGGGCAACTACACTCTCCTAGCAGTGCCCTACTTTATTTTTATGGGTTCCATGCTAGAAAAATCTGGCATTGCTGAGCAGCTGTTGGAAACCATGGGAATTCTGTTTGGACGGCTGCGAGGGGGATTGGCCTTAGCGGTGGTAATTGTGGGTGCGTTGCTGGCCGCATCTACTGGAGTCGTTGCCGCAACAGTAGTAGCCATGGGACTGATTTCCCTACCAATTATGTTGCGCTACGGTTATAACAAGGAACTAGCCACTGGCGTAATCGTGGCATCGGGGACATTAGGACAGATTATCCCCCCTAGTGTAGTCCTAGTAGTATTAGCAGATCAGTTAGGAATTTCCGTAGGAGACCTGTTTATCGGTTCCGTGATACCTGGTTTAATGATGGCTGGGGCGTTTGCCATTCATGTGGTCATCGTAGCATGGCTCAAGCCAGACGCAGCACCAGCCCTACCCCTAGAAGTCCGAAATATCAGTGGCAAAGCCTTGGGAAAGCGGGTAATCCAATCAATGATACCGCCATTATTGTTAATTCTATTAGTATTGGGCAGTATCTTTTTTGGCATTGCTACTCCAACGGAAGCAGGGGCGGTGGGTTGCCTGGGCGCAATAGTATTGGCTGGTGTCAATGGTCAGTTGAATTTGGCATCCCTGCGACAGAGTTCTGATGCCACGATGCGGATTACCAGCATGGTGATTTTTATATTGCTGGGTTCAACAGCATTTAGTTTAGTGTTTCGTGGCTTGAATGGCGATCGCGTAATGGAAGCGATGTTGTTAAACCTTCCCGGCGGTTACATTGGCTTCCTAATAGTCAGTATGTTAACTATTTTCCTACTAGGCTTCTTTATAGACTTTTTTGAGATTGCCTTTATTGTAGTACCGCTGTTTGCTCCAGTCGCCCAACAGCTTAACCTTGATTTAGTCTGGTACGGTGTAATCATCGGAGCCAATCTCCAAGCCTCATTTCTGACACCACCCTTTGGCTTTGCTCTGTTTTATTTACGGGGTGTGGCTCCACCAGAAGTGAAAACCATGGAAATTTACCGAGGTGCGATTCCCTTTATCCTGTTGCAACTGCTGGTGTTAGTGTTGATTATTGCCTTTCCTGGTATAGTCAGTTTCTTGCCATCATTGAGTACTTGATATCAAGTCCGGTTGAATACCCATAATAAAAGATGTAGGGTGGGCAGTGCAGCAGACAGATCATCAAGCTTGCAAACCGCGTTGGTAGGCACTGCCCACCCTACGATTAATCACTGTTTGACTGAGTTCATGTAGGGTGGGCAGTGCAGCAGACAGATCATCAAGCTTGCAAACCGCGTTGGTAGGCACTGCCCACCCTACGATTAATCACAATGGTGCTGAGGGTCAGTTGATGTAGGGTGGGCAGTGCAGCAGACAGATCATCAAGCTTGCAAACCGCGTTGGTAGGCACTGCCCACCCTACGATTAATCACAATGGTGCTGAGGGTCAGTTGATGTAGGGTGGGCAGTGCAGCAGA
>NZ_JAAHFZ010000033.1:0-40684 GCF_010672795.1 Moorena sp. SIO1G6 | reverse complement strand
ATGTAGGGTGGGCAGTGCAGCAGACAGATCATCAAGCTTGCAAACCGCGTTGGTAGGCACTGCCCACCCTACGATTAATCACAATGGTGCTGAGGGTCAGTTGATGTAGGGTGGGCAGTGCAGCAGACAGATCATCAAGCTTGCAAACCGCGTTGGTAGGCACTGCCCACCCTACGATTAATCACTGTTACAATTCCCAGTCGGGAGTAGTTGATGTAGGGTGGGCAGTGCAGCAGACAGATCATCAAGCTTGCAAACCGCGTTGGTAGGCACTGCCCACCCTAGGATTAATCACTGTTACAATTCCCAGTCGGGAGTAGTTGATGTAGGGTGGGCAGTGCAGCAGACAGATCATCAAGCTTGCAAACCGCGTTGGTAGGCACTGCCCACCCTACGATTAATCACAATGGTGCTGAGGGTCAGTTGATGTAGGGTGGGCAGTGCAGCAGACAGATCATCAAGCTTGCAAACCGCGTTGGTAGGCACTGCCCACCCTAGGATTAATCACTGTTTGACTGAGTTGATGTAGGGTGGGCAGTGCAGCAGACAGATCATGAAGCTTGCAAACCGCGTTGGTAGGCACTGCCCACCCTACGATTAATGACAATGGTGCTCAGGGTCAGTGATAATATTGAGTGATGTAAAGGAAAATTAACTTAATTTAAACCAATACTGTGAAATCCAATCTATCACTGCCCCATCACAATACCTTCAAAGGGTCCCAGTTACCGACTATCGTGACCGATAGCTTCACGGTTTTGTGGGGGGACTGGCTAAAGTTACGGGTGCGAGTCACGCAAGTCGTTGCTAGTGGGCTAATCTCCCCACTGATCTACATATTGGCATTTGGTCTCGGTCTAGGGAGTACCTTAGATCGGACAATGGTTCCCCCAGTTGGTGAATCCTATTTAGAATTTATTCTGCCAGGAATGGTGGCGCTGTCGTCTATGACCATTAGCTTTGCTGGCACCACCTTTTCCATTTGCGGTGATCGGCTATACACGAAAACCTTTGAGGAAACCTTGTTGATGCCAGTCCATCCCTTAGCCTTGCATGTCGGCAAAATGATGGCGGGGATTTTGCGGGGATTAATGACATCTGCTTCAGTAATTTTGGTAGCAGTGCTGTTTACTGGGAAAGTATGGAGTTTTCTCAATCCCTTATTTTTCTTGTTGCTAGTGCTTAATTGTGCTGTGTTTGCCGGTTTAGGGGTGATAGTGGGATTGAATGTCAAATCCTTGGAAATGGTTGGTCTTTTCAACAACTTCTTAATTGTGCCGATGTCCTTCCTAGGTGGGACGTTTTTTGACCCAGCTACCTTACCTACAGCCCTAAAAGTTATTGTCTATCTATTGCCTCTAAGTTATACCAGCACTGGACTCCGGGCTGCTGCTTACTTACCTGTGTCTGAGTTTCCCTGGTATGCGATACCGATTCTGCTGGGGTTTGCGATCGCACTTTCTCTATTTGGTGCTCACCAATTTGCTCACCAGCAAGACTGATTAGGCACACTTACACGCTTACAGTAGGTATTAAGCGTTAACGACTAACCACTATTAACCTAAGACCTAACACCTGAAGAACGGGATGAGTGTAATGGTAATGTGACCGTAAAGGCTGTACCAACTCCCACTTCACTCTCTACACAAATCTCACCACCGTGGAGGTTAACACATTTTTTGACAATTGCTAATCCTAGTCCGGTACCAGAGATAGTACCAACATTACTACTGCGCTGAAAAGCCTCAAATAACCGTTCTTGGTCTTCTGGGGGGATGCCAATTCCGGAATCTTGGATCCGGAACATGGTACTATGATCACTCATGATCAGATCAAATTGGATATCACCCCCATCCGGTGAATACTTAATCCCATTGGAGAGCAAATTAGACAGAATTTGCCGCAATAGTTTTTCATCTAGATCAGCTTTTTCAAACCAACCCTGATTAATACAGCAGGAGGTTTCCTTTGAATTATTTGTACAGTTAAAGTTAATAGTCAACCCAGTATTAGCTGTTAGTTTAAATTCTTCGACAATTTCCTTACAGAAGGCTACCACATCTATAGGTAATGGTTTGAATTCCAATTTTCCTGCCTCAGCTTTACTGAATAGCAGTACATCACTCACTAACTTAGTCAGATGTTGAACCGTGGTTTGAATCCGCTGAAAATGACGTCGCTTTTTTTCGGAAGACCATTTATGACTATAATGTTCTAGTAATTCTGTCGAAGAGAGGATGGTGGCTAGTGGGGTGCGATATTCATGAGAAACGACAGAAACAATCCGAGATTTGAGGTCATTGAGTTCTTTTTCTTTATTCAACGCCTGACGAAGTTCTTCTTCCAAGCACTTCCGACTGGCAATTTCCCGTTGCAGGTACTGATTTTTTTGCCTTAATTCATCAGTTTGTTCCGCAACGCGATGCTCTAATTCTTCATTGAGTCGTTGCAATTGCTCCTCACTTTGTCGAAGCTGCTTCATAGTATTGGCTCGCTCAATAGCATAGCGAATGGTGCGGATCAGCAATTCACTATCAATTTTGCCCTTGACTAAATAATCTTGTGCTCCTTTTCGTAAAGCTTCTAGGGCGGTCACTCTATCATTAAGACCCGTTAACACCACAATGGGTAAATCCGGTACTACCTCGTGGGTTTTTGTGACTGTAATCAATCCCTGTTTATCCGGTAACGATAGGTCTAACAAGATTATATCAAAATGATGTTTACTGAGAGAATCAATAGCATCTTGTAACTTTTCTACCTGCACCAGTGACCACTGAATCTCTTGGGCATCAGTTAAAATGATTTGGAGAAGATCCGCATCAGCTGGGTTATCTTCTACTAGGAGTATTTTCAGGGAATTGGTGTCCATATTTATTGATATGATGGCAGTCTAACAAGGTCTAACCAAAATTCTTCAATCTGCTTCACCATCGACAGAAAATTTTCCCAATCAATGGGTTTACAAATGTAGCAGTTAGCTTTTAGCCTGTAAGTATTGATAATATCTTGCTGAGAGTCAGATGTGGTTAATATAATAATTGGTATCGTACTTATCTGGGGGTCTTCCTTGATTTCTTGGAGAACCTCGCGACCATCTTTTTTAGGTAAATTCAGATCCAGAAAAATTAAATGTGGACGTGGGGCTTCCTGATATTTTCCCTGCTGACGGAGGAATGCGATCGCTTTAGCACCATCATCAACCCAATGAAAGTTACTAGATAGGTTGCTATCACATAATGCCTCTAAAATGAGTTCGGCATCACTCGACGAATCTTCTACCAGCAGAATATCAATTGGTTGAGTATTTGTGATAATATTCATGATGCCAGTTCCTGAAATTTCTAGATAATGTTTAAATCCTGGTGATGCTGTGGTATTGAGAAGTAAAATGTTGTGCCTACTCCTAGCTCTGACTCTACCCAAATTTTTCCGCCATGACGCTCTACAATCTTCTTACAAACTGCTAGACCAATGCCTGTGCCGGGATACTCACGGCGGGTATGCAAGCGCTGGAAAATAGTGAAGATGCGCTCAAAGTATTCAGGCTCAATACCAATACCATTATCACGAACTGAAAAGATAAATTCTTTAGCCTTCAGTTCCGCTGAAATATGGACTCTGGGTAGCTCTTGGCTGCGAAACTTAATGGCATTACCGATCAGATTTTGCAGAAGTTGACTCAGTTGTATATCATCCCCCATAACTACAGGTAAGGAGTCATGGGTAACTATGGCATCGCTCTCGATAATCGCTACATTTAAATTGTCTAAAACCCGATTCAGTACTACCTCACAGTCAGTAGCTGCTAATTCTTTACCATGGGTTCCCACCCGAGAAAAACTCAGCAGATCTTGGATTAACTGCTGCATGTTAGTAGCGCCATCTACGATGTAATGAATATACTTATCTGCTTGAGCATCCAGGTTACTCTGGTATTTTTTAGCTAAGAGTTGGGTGTAGCTACTAATCGCTCGCAGTGGTTCTTGTAAATCATGGGAAGCCACGTAGGCAAACTGTTCTAACTCACGGTTAGATCGGGATAAATCTTGATTAAGTCGTTTGAGGGCCTCTTGAGCTTCTTTACGCTCTGTAATCACCTCAGTACTCATAATGATACCGCTAATTTTCCCAGCAATGTCAACCCAAGGACCGATTTCCCACTTGAGCCACTGTTGTTCACCATTAGCGCGAATAAACAAATCTTCTTCACACTCTGCTGAATAACCCTCTAAGCACCGTTGGTGTATTTTCTTCCAACCCTCAGGAGTTTCTGGAAATACCTCGTAGTAGCTTTTGCCAATGATGTTGTCATCAGATATGTTGTAATCTGAGTACCAGTGGCGACTAACAAACTGGTACCTCATCTGCTTATCGAACATGGCAATAGCTGCGGGTACATATTCCAAAAATCGGTTAAGCAGCTCTAGGTTGTTGCCTAATTCCGACTCAACCTGGCGTCGCTCTCTGATTTCAGCTTTTAAGACTTGATTAGCTGCTGCTAGTTGCTTTGTCCGTTCTAATATTCGTTGTTCTAACTCTTCATAGGCTTGGGTGAGGACATCATCCTCTAGCTTGCGCTTCGTGATATCCTGTACCACGGACACCACTCCGATGATGGTGCCATCAGATTCAATTAAGGGAGCATTGTGCCACTGGCAAAATATACTACTGCCATCTTGTGGATGGTAGTTTTCGGTAATGCAGTTGCTATACTGAAAATTCAAACAGTCTTGCAGAACTCGCTGGAACTGCTCTACGGAAGATTGCGGCTTGATCAATTGATGGGCACGATGTCCAAAGGCTTCCATCTTGGAATAGCCAAAAATTTTCTCGGCTACATGGTTCCACTGCATCACTTCACCATCCAGGCTCCACTCAATGAAACCAAGAGGAGTTTGCTCTACCAAGAGGGACAAGGTTTGTTGGGATCTCAGTAGTTCTTCTACGGTTTGCTTACGTTCAGCAATTTCCTTTTCCAGAGCTGTGTTAGTCGCTTCTAGTGGAGCTCGACTGGAGAATGCTAAGACTTTTGGCATCACTACTACTAGTGCGATCGCGCTAGAAAGAGAAAGTATGGCACTAGTCCCTTTGACTAAACCAGAGAGCCAATAATCGGGATGCCAAATTCTCCAGACCTCCAGCAAGTGACTGTTGCCACAGAACAAAACCCAGGCACTAAATAGTAATAAAATCTTGAGTAATGGCAGATCTTGGTTTTGAGACCAACAATAGATCAGCAACAGCAGAATAGAGTAATAGGATAGGGCAATTAGCAAATCCGATCCAGCATGAAGTCCAACTAATTCAGGCTTCCAGACATAGCAATGCTCCTGGGATAGATAATGACCGGAGAACATGTCTTGTAAGGTTTTGAGCATATGCCGTTGGTCAATTGGGCAAGAATTTCCAGCAGCACCGACGGTAACAGCAATGGTCAGATTAACCAGCTTGGTTTCGTACCAAGTAGCAGATCTCCCACTTATCCGTTGGAGTTAATTCCCTTTTGAAGTGGAACTGGGTATCAAGAAGGTAATCACCTCCGAGGACACTAAGACACACTTAGTTCTTATATTGTTAACGTTTTGACCACCGACTGTAAATCTGTGAAATTACGGAATTTTAACTTGCCCCATAACTCTTTGCCCAGAGAACTTTAAATCCCAATTTAGGAATTAGATAGCTCGATTTCTCTTTCTATTCCAAGATTGCAGCATCACCTGCCAGCATACCTGGCTGAAATAGAGAGTGATGTTCATAATACCCAATAACCGAGTGGCATCTTCTAGCATGGCTCGGGTTCCTTTTCCTGACAAATGGGAGAAGTCCACCAAACCAGATATGACAAATAAAATTGCCGCAATCATCAGGAGTATATATGGTGTAGCTCGAATTATCCTCCAAAAAGCTAATCCATAGAGGATGGCACCTATGCCATACATAAAATACACCGGCGCTTTGGAAATCCCTTGTTTTGCTAGTATTAAATTAATCCTGAAGACATCATCAATTAATAATATTCCAATGCCAAGGGCAGAGTATAAAAGAAATCGATTTATTTTTTGATTGGGCTGGATTTTGTTCAGCAATAACCAGCACCATAAACAAATGGTTACTACTACGCACCACATTAATTCAGACACAGCTGATAAAGTGCCGATGTAGGGGCGATTGAGAAGAAAAGGATCATCAAAAAGTCCTACGACTATATAACCCCTGTCCTGAATCTTGACATAGATACTTAAAACTAAAAATAGTATAATAATAAAGCTGTTATACCAAAGAATATAATGCTCGTGGCGCAGCTGTTTGAGAAGGATTTTCAGCATGGAGGTGAAACAGGTAAATAAGCAATTGTTTGTTGGGCTATATACTTAAGCTAACACAGGAGCTAATGGTAATCGGTCATTGCTCAGTAGTAGTGAGCGAAAATTACTGATTACTAATTACCCATTAAGGTAAATCTAAGATAAAGCCCTGCTTGAAGCTAGTAGCCTTGTTTTCTTCTGTTAAATTAGTCTTGGGTTTTGCTTCTAAATCCGCAATTTTTTCTAAAAACTATCTGATTTCAAGATCTGGGTGAGGTAGCTCGTCCTAGGTTAATTGGAGTCGGGAGTCGGGAGTCGGGAGTCGGGAGTCGGGAGTCGGGAGTCGGGAGTCGGGTCGAAAATTATACCCATATCACCATCTGACCATCTGACCCATCTATCTTTTACGAGAAGAAAACAGCTCTACCCCTGTTCCGCTGAAGCTTTGTCTGTTCCAATTCTTAAGGAACGAGCCATTCCATCTAGCCCTAAGCCATGAAAATGATTTAAACTGCTGTGGATGTGATTATAGATTTCAGTGATTGCCTATGCTCTATACTCAAGAGTACATTAGGGAAACTGAAGCAACCCGCGTGCGGGTACTCAGTGAAGCACTACCCTACATCCAAAAGTTTGCTGGTCGCACAGTCGTGGTTAAGTATGGTGGTGCGGCAATGAAAGACAGCAATCTCAAAGAACAGGTGATCCGGGATATCGTCTTCTTAGCTTGTGTAGGTGTACGACCAGTCGTTATCCACGGTGGTGGTCCAGAAATCAATAGCTGGCTGGGGAAATTAGGGATTGAGCCACAATTTAAGAATGGTCTGCGGGTGACCGATGCTGCCACGATGGATGTAGTGGAAATGGTGCTGGTGGGTCGGGTGAATAAAGAGTTGGTCTCTGGGATTAACTACGCCGGTGGTAATGCTGTTGGGCTGTGTGGCAAAGATGGTAACTTATTCGTAGCACGCCCAGAAGGTCAAGAGGGTATTGGCTTTGTTGGGGAAGTGAGCACTGTGGATGTGCGGCTAGTAGAGTCTTTGGTCAATAGTGGCTACATTCCAGTAGTGTCTAGCGTGGCGGCTGATGATACTGGCCAAGCTTACAATATCAACGCTGACACGGTGGCCGGTGCGATCGCAGCTGCTTTAGAAGCAGAAAAGCTGATCTTGCTGACTGATACCGCTGGGATTTTGAAGGATCCATTAGACCCATCTAGCCTGATTCCTCAGCTAGATATTCAACAATCACGGCAGTTGATTGAGAGTGGGGTAGTCTCTGGTGGGATGATTCCTAAGGTAAACTGCTGCGTGCGATCGCTTGCTCAAGGGGTACGTGCGGCTCATATTATTGATGGTCGCATTCCCCATGCCCTGCTCCTGGAAATCTTCACCGATGAAGGAATCGGTTCGATGATTGTCGGATCAGCATTTACCAACTAAGGACAAATGGAAAATGGCAACTAGGAAATTGTTAATTGAAAATGGAAATTAATAATTAACAATTAACAATTAACAAGGAAAAATTAACAAATTACTAATGGCTAATGAAAAATTTTACCTTGAGTACCAGTCAGGAAAAGCTGCATTTGAACGAGGAGAGTATCGTGCTTCTATAGAGCATTTGACTACAGCCAGGAATTTGGTAAATCTATCCTCTGGGCTCGGGGGAGAGGTGCAAATGTGGTTGGTGATGGCTTATGAGGCAGCTGGGCAAAAAGCGGAAGCGATCGCACTATGTCAACAGCTGACTAGCCATCCTGACCTAGAAACCTCCAAAGAAGGCAAAAATTTACTCTATATTCTGCAAGCTCCTCAGCTTACTAGACCAGCAGAATGGATGACCAACATTCCTGACTTAGGTGCGATCACAGAAAGTGACGACCGGGAGAGTTATGTGAATTATAGGTCTTTTAGCGGACGCAAGCAGCCTAGCCTAGGCTTGGTACCAGAACCCCTAGATCCTGCTGAGATTAACACTAAGGATAATCAATTCGTCTGGCTAGCTGTTGGTTTGGTGAGTTTAACCCTGGGTGGATTGATTTGGTTTGGGCTTTGATATGACTAGCTAGCAGAGACTGTTTTTTTAACTTTGCTTAAATCCAAGGGTTGGGTGGGTCGCACCGCGTCGCAAAAAGCGCGGGTCGCACCGCTCCCGATTCCCGATTCCCGATTCCCGATTCCCGTTCCCCTCCTGGGAGGGGTTAGGGGTGGGTTCCGATTCCCGATTCCCGATTCCCTGCTCCCTGCTCCCTGCTCCCTAGAAAAATGTACCTCACCGAATTAAAAACTGCTATAGTCAGTTGATTAACTATCTGGGGCGGTTTTTTTATCCATCGCTTTGCTAGAAAAAAGACCTTTCTTGCTGATACTTCTCCAATACATTACTATACCTGTAATTAACATAAAAAGTAATCCTAAACCATTTAAAAGTACATAAATTGGCCTCAGTTGATCACCAAGGAATCTTCCTTCGTGAATCACCATTAAAAAGTGGGCTTGATCTTTGGAAAGCCCAAACCAGCTTCTCCCTAATCGATAGGCTATCCCGGTGATTGCTGTGATCATGAAAGGCAGTAAGATGATTGGAGCTAAGGTACTATGCAGTTTACGTAAAGTAGGCTGATTCATAGGATTTCGGCTGGTTTTTGATATTCTATAACATGATTACAGCATGTTATGGTATCAGTTTTGGGTTATGTATGTAACAAATCGACCTATTGTTTAAGAAATCCCTAAGGACACTAAGAAAAAAAGGAGAAGGGTTGGTGAAGTTAAATTTTGTGAGTTTAAGGCAGTTGGTTAGTGGAACTCTGGGGCATTTACGGGTTCTGGGGGTGATTGTGCTGGCATCAGTGCTACTGTCTGGTTGTGTCAAATATGATCTTGGGGTCAGGTTTGACGGTGAACACCATGGCAAGATTGTCCAGCAGATCAAGCTTGGAGAACAGCTGACAAAGTTGAGCGATGCTGAAGCGACTGAATGGCTCAGAAGTCTCGAAAGTCGGGCAAAGCAGCTTCAGGGGAAAACTCAGCGCCTCTCAGACCGAGAAATTGCGATCGCAATTCCCTTTAACAACGGTAAGGAATTAGTATCCAAGTTTGAGCAGTTTTTTAACCCAGTTGGTCACCCAGAAGATGCCCGATTAGCACCAGAGAGTGATAGTAACCCCAGTTTTAACTCTAATTTACGCCTAGATCAAAACAACTTTCTGGTGGTGCAACGAAATCACTTAAGCTATGACCTGGATTTGCGCAGCCTAGGGGTAATCAACTCTGATAATGGCAAGATTGTGGTTACTGCTGGTTCACTGTTCGATTTGCAGTTTAGCCTAGAGACCCCTTGGGGAGCACACAGTATTGAGAAATCCCCCAATGTCATTAGCCCCAAAATTTATGATGATGGACATCAGCTAGTTTGGACACTGCAACCTGGTCAAATTAACCATATCGAAGTGGCATTTTGGCTACCCAGTTTCCTAGGTATTGGTATGATTATTATCATACTGGTGGTATTAGGTGGTTTCTACATAAAATACAAGTCTTTCCCCTGGGAAAGAACTGAAACTAATCAACCAGCAATACCATCAAAGGTGATGTAGTTTAAACCAGTTAGAGTTATACCAGTTAGAGAAACCAGTAATAGCTATTGGTTTCTTAACCACTAAGTTAATCAACATTAACTGGTAAGCATTCAGCCGTTAGCTGTCAGCCGTGAGCCTTTGGCTCACGCTACGCGAACAGCCTAATGCTTAAAATAAACCTCGAACCAAAAAATTTAACAGTTCGAGATTTTATCAAATTGAAAGTCTGGGTAAAAGCCCATCTAAGCATTCAGCAGTCAACCATTGGCCTTTGGCAAAGTGTGCCCATAAGCACATCAAGTAGCGTGCCCATAGCCCATAAGCTGATACGCGACACGCTGATAGCTGAATGCTTACGTTAACTTTCTATCATCTTATGAATAATTGTGGTTGGAGCACTTTGGTAATAAATTTGGCAGGATAACGGTTGCAGTAAATCCTGCTTATACTAGCCAGAATTGTTCTGAGTGCGGCGAAATTGTGAAAAAGTCTCTATCAACTAGAACCCATATTTGTAAGTGTGGATGTCAGTTAGATTCGCCGAAGGCGACGCTACGCGAACGAGACCATAACGCCGCCATTAACATCCTCGCCCATAGCATTGGGTACGGTGGGGCACATCGGAACCCTGGTCTTAGACCGAAACGCTTTCGGAGAACTGTCCTCTACTCTTCCTGGTTCCGACCTGGTTGAGCAAGACGGTTCTGTGAACAAAGAATCCCCGCGTCTTTAGACCGGGGAGTGTCAAATTCCTTTGCAACGAGCCAGAAAGATTGCTCAGTATCGTCAGGCAGAACGAAAGTTGATTCGACCATAGAGTTAAGTGCAACATTTTTGAATTAAGAATTAAGAATTAAGAATTAAGAATTAAGAATTAAGAATTTGGAATTCTACATTCTACATTCTACATTCTTAATTCTGCATTCTACATTCTACATTCTTAATTCTGCATTCTACATTCTACATTCTTAATTCTGCATTCTACATTCTACATTCTACATAAGACATCAAACTGCTTGTGGTTGCATTTGTGGCTGGAACTGGAACAGGGAGAATACCACATTGCGGCGGATATCGATCATCATTTCCAAGAACATCTCATAGCCTTCCTGCTTATACTCAATCAGGGGGTCTTTTTGGCCATAACCTCGTAATCCCACTGACTCCCTTAGGGCATCCATGGATTGTAAATGCTCTCGCCAGAGGTTATCGATTTGATTCAAGATAAAGAATCGCTCCGCTTGCCGCATTAGTCCTGGCTGAATTTGATCGACTTGAGCTTCCTTGATATCGTAGGCTTTGCGGACTTCTTCATGGAGGAAGGTTTTGATTTCCCCGACCGTCATATCTTCTAGATGCTGTGGTTCTAGATCTTGCAGTAAGTAGACAAATTCTTTGACCTTTCCTACCAAGCTCTCTAAATCCCACTCTTCTGGTGGTAACTCTGGGTTAACGTAGGCGTCTACAATATCACTCATAGTCTTTTCGGCATACTGGATGACTTGTTCTTTGAGGTCTAGTCCTTCCAGCACTCGCCGTCTTTCTGCATAAATTGCCCGCCGTTGGTTGTTCATTACCTCGTCATACTCAAATACCTGCTTCCGGGTATCGTAGTAGAAGGTTTCCACTTTCTTCTGGGCATTTTCTAAGGAGCTGGTGAGCATCCCGGATTCGATGGGCATATCTTCCTCAACCCGGAACATATCCATCATTTTTGCTACGCGATCGCCTCCGAATATCCGCAGCAGATTGTCTTCCAAACTGAGGAAAAATCGGGTAGAACCGGGGTCCCCTTGCCGTCCAGCTCGTCCTCTGAGCTGGTTATCAATACGGCGGGATTCATGACGTTCAGTACCAACAACGTGCAGGCCACCTTTTTCTACCACCTCATCATGTTCTCGGGTGGTGAATGCGTCATATTCCCCTCGAATTGCTTTATAGACTTCCCGCAGCTTTTGAATGACTGGGTCATTGGTGGGAGCATTTTCTGAAGCGATCGCTAATTTCTCTTCTGCTTCTAGTTCCGGTAAACTCTGCTGTCCATATTGTTCAACTGCAAAATTTACTGCCTCTTTTAGGCTTTGTTCCGTTTCCCGGGACAATTTGGTCGGGAAAATCTGAGGGCTAACTTTCCAGCTTTTCGGTTTCTTTCCTGGAGCAAACCCAACAGCATCTTTAGGCTTGGCAGTAGTTACCGCTATGGGGGCCAAGGCTTCGTCTTCCTCCGGCTGCACTATTTTGGGCATAAAATATTCCCGTAGCTTCAGCCGTGCCATGAAGTCAGCATTACCTCCCAAAATAATATCTGTACCTCGCCCGGCCATGTTGGTGGAAATAGTCAAAGCTCCTTTCCGTCCTGCCTGAGCCACAATTTCTGATTCCCGCTCTACATTTTCGGGTTTAGCATTGAGCAGGTTATGGGGTACCCCTTTTTCGGCTAACAGACCCGACAACAACTCGGATTTTTCTACACTCGTGGTTCCCACTAGCACCGGACGGCCTTGTTCATGGAGTTCAGCACATTCTTCTGCTACTGCCCTCCACTTAGCTGGCTCGGTCTTGTAAACCACATCGGAAACGTCTCGACGTTTAGAGGGTTTGTTAGTGGGAATAATCGTAACTTGCAAGTTGTAGATTTTTTCAAATTCCGCTTCTTCTGTTTTCGCGGTACCTGTCATACCGGCGAGTTTGGGATAGAGCAAGAAGAAATTCTGATAGGTAATGGTTGCCAGGGTTTGGGTTTCATTTTGAATGTCTACCCGTTCCTTGGCTTCTATGGCTTGGTGTAGACCATCACTCCACCGGCGTCCTGCCAACACTCGGCCAGTGAACTCGTCTACAATCACTACTTCCCCATTCCGCACGATATAGTTGACATCTTTCTGAAAGAGTTCCTTAGCCTTCAGGGCATTGGAAATATAATGAGCCCAAGGGTCTTTCGGGTCGTACAAATCTTTAACCCCTAGAAGTTGCTCTGCTTCGATAAACCCTTCATCGGTCATCAAGATGTTACGGGCTTTTTCATCAACTTCGTAGTGTCCTAGTTGATCAGGATTGTCTGGATCTTCTGGATAGAGCATGCGGGCAATTTCTGCGGCCTTAATGTACTTCTCGGTCGGTCGCTCCACTTGCCCAGAAATAATCAGTGGGGTTCGGGCCTCATCAATCAGTACTGAGTCTACTTCGTCAATAATGCAATAATTAAATGGACGTTGCACCACATCTGACATTGCTGTGGCCATGTTGTCCCGGAGATAGTCAAAGCCTAATTCACTGTTGGTGCTATAGGTTATATCACAAGCATAGTTCTTTTGCCGCTCGACCGGGGACATGCCCGATTGAATCAGCCCCACCGTCAGACCTAGGAAGCGATGAACTTGTCCCATCCATTCCGCGTCCCGACGGGCTAAGTAGTCGTTAACGGTTACAATGTGAACCCCTTTACTATCGATGGCATTGAGATAAGCTGGTAGAGTAGCCACCAGGGTTTTTCCTTCACCAGTTTTCATCTCTGCGATTTGTCCTTTGTGCAGGACAATGCCACCCATGACTTGGACATCATAGTGACGCATACCCAGCACTCGCTTTCCTGCTTCCCTCACTACAGCAAAGGCTTCTGGCAGAATTTGATCAAGAATTTCATCACGCTCTTGACTAGTGTTGGCTTTCTCCAGCTGCTGTTTAAACTCTGCGGTTTTGCCCCTGAGTTGTTCATCCGATAGTTGCTGGATGTCTTCTTCGAGGAGGTTAACTTCTACAACATCAGGTTGGTACCGTTTGAGCTTACGTGCGTTGGGATCACCAATTAGTCTCTTAAGCATAGCAGGAGAGGGAGATGTATAGTTGTGGGATGTATAATTGTGCGTTTAGGTACACTTTTATAGATATACTACCAAACTCCTGTGTCAAAATATGGGAAAATAGGGTAATAGGTAATTCAGCACTGACCCAACTATACCTTATTCTTTTGCTTGGGATACCCATCATGCCATCATCCCATCTTAAGCATTCAGCATTCAGCATTCAGCATTCAGCTAATGGGCTACGCCCACGCTACTTGAGGTGCTATCAGCTAATGGGCTACGCCCACGCTACGGGAACGGCGGACGCTACGGAAGGTTTAGTTTAAGCTGACCGCTGACCGCTGAATGCTTACATCCCATCATCGCTTTTCCATTCCTGCGATCGAGTCACTCTTCCAAGGAGAAATTAAAACAATTAATCGCCGGAATAGGTAAGTAATCATTCTTTTTGAAAGGTATGGTGTCAGGGATTTTAATCCTTCTCGCTGGACTTTTCTGAGGTAAAAGACAATTCCTCTGAAAAAATCATGCCAGCGTCTCCCCCAGTATTCTTTCTGAATTCCACCTGGATCAAGACGTATATTGTATGGATTGTAATTATATATATTTAATGAATTGAGTTGAGTTAGACCTTCTTGAGCGGCAAACTGTTCATAAGTGATGCCATTGTTCCGAAACTGGGGATTAGTATCGGGATAAATCCATTCCGATACCATCCAATCTTGACTAGCAAACAAGAATTCTGCACAGTTTTTCGTTACCTGAGCATATTTCAGTCTAATCCCAATGGGAATTTCAGCCCAAGGACCATGCTGCCAGACGAAATCTGGGTCAAAAAATGCTTTAAATGCCACGTCTTTGCCATTAATTCTGAGGCGAGCTACCCGACCAACCATGCCAGCTCCAGCTATTTCTACCTCAACTTTCATTCCCCCTGTAGATAGCATTTCAGGATGAATTGGAGCTGGTTGTGTAGGCAAATCCTGGGAGGGCAAATCCTGGTATAGCATGGCCTTGGAATATAACCCCTTGGGGTTGACTTCTAATTTTTCTCTGGAAGGCTTCACCTCTCTTGGTGCGCTTTCCCTAGGTCGGGAAACCCGACCGGGGTCGCACCGCTCTACAACAGATTTTGGACTGTGCTGACATACTCTGGTTTTTTTTACTAAAACAACTGTCTTGTTTACCCTACCTAATCTAAGCCGCACTCTTTTTAGGTAGAGTGTGACTCGGTGTCCTTCTGAGGAGGTACTACTGACATAGTTGGCTAATTTGTCGAAAAATTGTCTTAACTCTTTGATGGTAATCCCGTTAGTTACATCCAGTAGCTCGGAAGGTGGTGGATAAAAGTATAGCTTTTTTTGACCAGTAGATTTGATCACCTGTTGGCAGAGGGCATGAAATTTCCTGGGAGACATCAGTTTTTGCTGAGCCTGACGTATAATTGGTGCGACGAGCGATTCCTCCCACTGCTGGTAATCTGCCATGGTATTATCCTTTTTATGCCAAATTTATTATTATCTACTGTTTTAACTATCTTTGAGATCTAAACTTCACACTTTTTAACGATTTTGGTGAGGGGTGAGGGTTGGTGGTCAGTAATCGTAAGCATTCAGCAATCAGCCTTCAGCCTTCAGCCTTCAGCCTTCAGCCTTAAGCCTTCAGCCTTAAGCCATTCCCCTAGCGTGCCCATAGGCCAAGGCTCAAGCTAAGGAAACAGCAGACTTAACTCAGATTAAACAAATGCTTACCTCTTTTATTCAAAATGCTTTCCTCATCAATAAGAATGTGCATAACCCATGAGCTGATACGCGACACGCTGATAGCTGTTCGCACCTCAAGGAGCGTGGCCATTCGCGTAGCGTGGCCAACGGCCAAGGCCAAGCGTGCGCGTAGCGCATTAGCTGAATGCTTACGTTCCTTTGGAACCGCTTCGCGATCGCATAAAAATACCACCAGAGAGGGGGGTATGGGAACATTCGTTAAGGTAAGCTACGTCTATCTCGTCTATCTGTGTAAGTATTTAGCGATCAGTTATCAGCTATCAAGGATGGATCTTTAGTTCGACTCTCTTGGTGCGCCTTCCCTAGGTCGGGAAACCCGACCGGGGTCGCACCGCAAAAACACCTGACTAAAAAGGTGAAACAAACCTAACTAAACGCCTTTAGCTGATAGCTGACGCTTTTACCTCATCTATCGCTAGCTGAAATAGCATTGCTCTTCCACAGGAGGTCAGCAATATGAAATTCTCAATTGTGCTTCTCACAGGACTGATGGCTCTAGTGCCTGTCGCTCCAGTTAAGGCTGAAAGCGGTGCGACCCCGGTCGGGTTTCCTGACCTAGGGAACGCGCACCAAGAGAGTCCCATCGTTGTTGGGGATAGTAACCGAGACGTTCTCATCTCTTCATTCGGGCGTAAATACAAGAATCGTTCACGCCGCAGGCGTCGGCGCATCTATTATCCCAGGCGTGGGCGTGGGCGGGTGCGCATCTATTCTCCTAAGCGTGGGGGGGTGCGAATCTATTCTCCTAGGCGTGGGCGCGGGCGAGTCTATTATCCCAAGCGCAGGGACGATGAAATCTACTATCGTAACCGTAGGGGAGTAAGAATATATTCTCCCAGGCGCAGGCACGATTCGATTTTTTATCGTTACTAAAAGATTCAAATCCGATTGGTATCGATCACCATTAAGGGAAGTTTGTATTATAGTAGTATATGTAATACAAACTTCTTTAATATGACACTTGGGTTGGACTATAGTCCGGTTGACAACTCACAAGACCTTGAGCAGATTGGGGTGATTATATCTCAGTGCTTTGGGGTTTCCGTAAGTGACTGTGAGGCTTACATTGAGCGTATTGGTACTGAAAACTTTCGCATCATTCGCCAAGCTGGAAATGCGATCGCTCATTTAGCAATTTATCCGATGGCACAATGGTACGGTGGTAAACCTGTGCCGATGGCAGGAGTTGCTGTGGTTGGTGTAGCGCCAGAGTATCGCGGTCAAGGGGTAGCTTACCAATTAATGGCTGAGACTATCATGCAACTCCATGACCAGGGCGTGCCAATTTCTACTTTATATGCTTCTACTGACACCCTATACCGGAAAGTAGGCTATCAACGAGCAGGAAACCGTTGCCTGTGGAAATTGTCTACCAAAACGATTTCGTTAAGCGAACGCAATCTTCCCATGCATCGAGTGGAGCCAGAGAATTACCAGATCTTCGAGGAGATCTATCACCAACAAGCTCAAGCCAACAATGGGAATTTAGACCGCCATCACGCTATCTGGAAACATCTGGTGAAACCAATAGTAGCAAAACCAGAAGAAACTATCTATAGCTATCTGATTGGTTCAGAAACTCTACCGGAAGGTTACATTATTTTTACTCAACAGGAAGACGATCACGGGCTTCGGATTACGATTGACGATTGGGCATTGCTGACCACAGCTGCTATCAAGCGTTTTTGGACTTTTATCGCTGATCATCGCTCCCTAGTCAAGCAGGTGTATTGGTATAGTTCTCCCCATGACCCGTTAATGTTACTGTTACCAGAACAAACGGCAAAAATTGACACTCGATATTACTGGATGTCACGAGTGATTGATGTTCCCAAAGCCTTAGAAAAGCGAGGTTATCCGGTAGGAATTGATGGGGAATTACACTTAGAAGTTGAGGATGATTTGATTAGTGCTAATAACGGTAGATTCCGTTTACGTGTTAATCAAGGGCAAGGTGAAGTTACTCCAGGAGGTAATGGGGATCTTCAAATTAGTATCCGAGGCTTAGCGTCTTTGTATACTGGTTTATATAGTCCTAGACAACTGCAACTTACCGGTTATTTGAAAGCCACAAACGAAGCTTTGTCAGTAGCGACATTATTGTTTTCTGGATCTGAACCTTGGATGCCAGATATGTTTTAATATAAGCAGTCAGCGCTCAGCGCTCAGCTATCAGCTATCAGGTTATGGGTCACAGGCTAGAAGCCTGTGCCACGATTTGTCAGAGGCTTGTTATATCATATTCAGATAATAATTTATCAAAAAACATAGCTTACTTCTGGTAAGTAATTTCCATCTTCATCCCCTGTTCCCTGTTCCCTGTTCCCTGTTCCCTGTTCCCTGTTCCCTACTATTTATAAATGTTCAACCGAACATGATATTACTCTTGAGTTGGATTCAACCAAGCTCTTAAATCCTCAAGATTAGAGAAATCTAAACAGGCTTCACTCAACTCTTCCAACTGCTCCAGTGATAGTTCACTAATTTGCTGTTGCAGTTCACTGGGTATTTCTCCTAAGCTACGGGTTAGCAGACGGAGGATCAGTACTCGTTCTCGTTGTGCTCCTTCTTCTCGACCTTGTTTTAGCCCTTCTTCTCGACCTTGTAGCAACCCTTCTTGTCTAGACGTCTCGACAATATTATTCATGTCTCGGTAATATTTGAGACTATTTTGGTAGTTATCCTGTTCAGTGCGAGAAAAGTTAGCAATTTCTGCCACGTCAAACAGTTGATTAAAGATTGACTCTTGGAAAGGTTGAGGGCGATTGTTTAATTCTGAGAGATTTTTCAGGACAAACAGCCATTTATCAAAATGTGTTTCTAATTGGTCTATAGTTTTGGTAAATTTGGGCAACTCGATATAGCGGTGCGACCCCGGCGAGGTTTCCTCGCCAAGGGAACGCGCACCAAGAGAAAGGAATTTGAGTTTATCATAAAACACCTGACAATCCTGATTTTTTAGATCCACAGTATGTAGGATTGTCTGATCATTTTTATGGTCGTCAAAAACAAAATCTAACACCCCGACAGTATAAACCGCCTTTAATTGATAATCCCAATCGCCTTTTTGCGCTTGTTCTTGGATTGGAAATGTGGAATAGTAAACACTTCTATCTTTAAAGAAGTTTTGTTTGGCTTTTTGAATCTCGACTATAAAACGTTCCCCAGTTTTGGATTGACAATAGATGTCAAAAATTCCTTTGCGGTCTACAGGAGTGTTTCCTAAATTTTCCGTATTCTTGAAGGTGACATCTTCAATGTGATGACGGGGTGGTAAAAGGGTGTTTAAAAAATCAATAAGTAGCCCTTTATTTGGCTCAGTACCAAAGACACGCTTAAAGCCAAAATCGGTGAGTAAACTAATGTACTTATCTTTGAGTGGATAGGCCATGACACTGCTAGAGCAATCGCCCCATTGATGCTCATGTATGAATGGATTTATTTGATTAAATTATACTATATTTTTGATAATTTTGCAAGTTACAAAACCAGTATAAAAACACTTTTATTTAAATCAATAAAAACTGAAATAAATGTCAAAATTATCTGAATGCTTCTAATTCACTGAAAAATTAAGTTATTCTAACTCCTGACTCCTGACTCCTGACTCCTGACTTATTCAGGTATAGTGTTTATGATAGTTATCAAGTACATCTAAATTTTATTCCCTACTCCCGACTCCCTACTCCCTACTCCCTACTCCCCTTAACGATGAGCAACGCCAAGTATTGGAAACCAGCTTACCAACTGTTTAACCCAGATAAAGCCCTGACCACACCAGAGGAAATGAAAGATTTTTATATCCAGCGCACCGATAGTCCAGTAGAAGATGTAATCACTACTCTGGAAGTGGAAGACCAGCCAGTTAAGTTTTTATTAGCTGGTCATCGGGGCAGTGGAAAAACAACGGAATTGCGACGCATTCAACAGGAGCTAGCAGAAAATTATGCTGTAATCTGGGTTGATACGGCAACAGCTCTCGACCTGTATAACATTGGTTATGCTGAGGTGCTAGTCTTGATTGGAATGGAGGTTTGTCGCCAAGCCATTAAACCAGGCTGGTGGTCAAATCGGGCTCAGCACTTACTGGATGATTTGGAAAATAGCCTGACTACCGTAATTTATCAAGATAAAGAAACGGAGAATTATGGGTTAGAGTTACCAGAGGTTTTGAAAAAAATGGGGTTAATCCTGAAACGGGGATTAACTCGAGAAATGACCAAAATTATTGAGGTTCGCCCTGTTCTTAGTGACATCATTGCTCGGATCAACGCTATTATCAAAGCTGCTGAAAAAGACCGTAAGCAAAAATTATTGGTAATTGTAGATGGTCTCGATCGCCATGATTTGAAAACCGCTCTGGAAATGTTTGCTAGTCCGCTCCTGACAGAATTAGAGTGTCATATCATCTACACCATTCCAATTTCTTTACGATATTCCCCTAGCTTTCAGCAACCGAGAGAAAGCTTCCAATGTTTGGATTTGTATAATTTGCCTGTATTTGAATGCCATTGGCCTACGGCCACGCTACGCGATCGCAATTCTGGTCCCACCTCAACCCCTAACCAAGTTGGTCGAGATATCTTGAAGTCTGTGATTACCAAACGATTAGCTAAAATTAACGAGACGGATCTATTCACTCCCGATGCCCTAGAGCTATTATCTGAGAAGAGTGGTGGTGTGATCCGGGATTTAATCCGACTAGCGCGGGGGGCTTGTCAGGTCGCCCTGAAGAAACGAAAGGAATATGTAGACACAACCATTGCTAAGGAGGCAATTCAAGAAGAACGCAAAGCCTATACTATCAACGACTATCATTTTCCGGAATTGGCTACTGTTCACGAAACTGGTCGCTTAACTACCAATACCCATCATTTGCCCAAGCAAGGCAACATTGTGATTTGTGATGAACTTTTACAAAATAAGTATGTCTTAGGGTATTACGGTGACCATACCTGGTTTGATGTGCATCCGATTATTATCGAAGACTTGGAACAGTGGCAAGCTAGTCAGAATTCAGCTGTTAGCTCTTAGGTTTTAGGTAAGCATTCAGCATTCAGCATTCAGCATTCAGCATTCAGCATTCAGCATTCAGCATTCAGCTATCAGGGGCTTGTGGCCAACCTACTTGAGGTAATTTTGGCGTTGCTGATTCTGGGTATGGTTTTGCCCCCCTAGGGTGTGTTTTCAAAGTTTTCCGCAAGATATTAGATCCCCCCCAGCCCCCCTTATTAAGGGGGGAGCCATACTCAAAGTCCCCCTTTTTTAAGGGAAACGGGGGTACTCGGAGTTTGAAGACACGCCCTAGCCCCCCAATTTTGGGGGGAACAAGACTTTCAAAGTCCCTTCCGGTGCGCTTTCCAATGGGCGAGTAAATCGCCCTTGGGTCGCACCGCAAAATTGGGGGATTTAGGGGGCTTGACTAAAACCAGATGTCCGCGCATTCATTCCTTGATTCAGCAACGCCGTAATTTTGAATAAAATAAGCTGTTCGCTTAGCTTGAGCCTTGCCCTATGGCCACGGGACAGGAATGGCTGACAGCTGACTGCTGACGGCTGAATGCTTACGTAGCGTGAGCTAAAAGCGGACGGCTGACGGTCTAGGCTTTGGGTTTTGTTAGAATTAAACAGCCCTGCTTAAAAAGGGGGGAAGGGCATGGGTAATCGGGAATGGAAGCAATGACACAGACACTCTCAAAACCAAAAGACCAACGGCTGATTCACTCTGGGATGAATTGGCAACAATTCAAATTACTGGAACAGAGCTTTGTTGATTCACCAGGAATACGGTTATTCTACTACAGAGGAGAAGTAGAAATCTTGGCAGTTTCTCAAGACCACGAAACCTTTAGCCGCTTGATCGGGATTCTGTTAGCTATCTACTTTGAAGAAAAGGGAATTGAGTTCACCCCTACAGGAAGCTTTACCCAAGAAAAACCAGGGGTAGCCTCAGCACAAGCGGATGAGTCTTATTGTATCGGAAAGCCAAAGAAAATTCCAGACTTATCTATCGAAGTAGTTTTTACCAGTGGTAATCTCTCCAAACTCAATCGCTATCGGGAGTTGGGTGTACCTGAAGTCTGGTTCTGGGAAGATGGTCTATTTACCTTACATCATCTCAGAGCAGACGGTTACGAACGAATTTATACCTCAGAGGTGTTACCAGACCTAGATATGGAGTTGTTAACTAGGTCTGTAGTAATGGCGTCTACAGTTGAGGCAATGAGGTTTTTCAGAAAGGCAATTTCTGAGTAGTCGCGATGGTAATGGGTAATAGGGAATTTAGAATTTAGAATTTAGAATTGATAGGGTTTCTTGCATCTATTATGAGGTACTCTTCTCAACCTCATAAATCCAATAAATTAACGATTTTTGTGAATACTAATCCTCGCTCCCACACTCCCCATCTCCCCATCTCCCCATCTCCCCACTCTCACTCAAGATTCACCCATGGAAACAGCCCCTGACCCATTGACGCCTGCTGACCATAATGAGCTGGATAGCTTAGTCACGACTCTAGCACTATCTAGTGGCACCACCATTATTTTTGCTATTGCTCCCGAAAGTGGTCCCAACCATCCGGTGGTGCAGCAGTTTACATCTGTTGTTAATCAAGAAGCCTTTAGTGAGGAAGAGTTTCAGGTTCGCAACTTTTTCTACAGTCAGGATTCTTTAATTAATTTTCTATACCGTCTCAATCCCGTTGATCAAGAGACCTCTGTCAACACTCCTGCTCCCAGTCGTCCTCTGATCATGGCCTTCGGGATTGATCAGTTGGAGATACCTCGTCGCATCAAAGAGCTAAAACGACTGAATGTCGGTAGAGAATCCCTGTTTGAGCGAGACATGGTATTGATGTTTTGGCTCAATAAACCACAATTTTTGGATGAGTTTCGCCTCCGGGCTCCGGATTTCTGGGATTGGCGGGAGCAGATTGTGGAATTTCAAACCCATCCCCCCCTGGCACAGTTATTTTATCCCTATCTGGATTGGTTAATTGCCCAGAATTCTTATCTCAAGTTTAGTGGCGTGATGCAGGTGCAGCGCCAAGTCGATATTTTTCTGGATCAGGTTTATATTTCCCTCAAGGCTGAACGTCAGAAGCTGGTGGTTGATAGCTCCGATGCTAGGCATTTATCTAAAGCTAATTTATCTAGCCCTTCGATTAGGTTTGATGAGTTTGAAGCAATACCCCAGGATATCGATATCTCTAGCAGTACTAAAACTATTCCGGAAAAGGTTGATTTAGCGAAAGCTATACAGGATAGTCAGTATAGCGTGATTTTGGGAGACCCTGGTGCTGGGAAAACT
This sequence comes from Moorena sp. SIO1G6, assembly GCF_010672795.1. NCBI lineage: Bacteria > Bacillati > Cyanobacteriota > Cyanophyceae > Coleofasciculales > Coleofasciculaceae > Moorena > Moorena sp. SIO1G6. Next base: position 17,895 of record NZ_JAAHFZ010000033.1, on the reverse strand, counting down.
ACCCTGCTGAAATATCTAGCGCTCCATTTTGCCACCGCTCAACGGGATGACCAGAAAACGGTATTGGCAGGGGAGGCTAACGAGAATTTGGGGCAAACTCGCTTACCGGTGTTCTTTCGGATTGCTGATTATGCGGAACGCTTGGCAACCCAATCCGACTTGAGCTTGCAACAGTTTCTTAGGGAATTCTCTCAGCAGTGGCAAAGTGAATTTACAAATCAGACTGATAACGAACTTAGCAATAGCCCCCTAAATCCCCCAATTCTGGGGGACTTTGATAGCATTTCCCCCCAAAATTGGGGGGTTAGGGGGGCGGGGGACTTTGATAGCATTTCCCCCCAAAATTGGGGGGTTAGGGCGTGTTTTCAAAGTTTTCCGCAAGATGATGATCCCCCCCAGCCCCCCTTAATAAGGGGGGAGCCATACTCAAAGTCCCCCTTTTTTAAGGGGGATTTAGGGGGATCTCCGAGTTTGAAGACACACTCTAGGGGGGCAAAACCAAGTCAACTTTGTAGATCCGATAATACTACAACCATTTTTGAGCATTTATGTCACAAACTCCATAGTGGGATGTGTCTAGTGCTGTTGGATGGCTTAGATGAAGTGTTTAATCAGGAAATACGCCAACAGATAGTTAACCAAATTGAAGAGTTTGTTACCAAATTCCGTGATAACAAGTTTGTGATTACTAGCCGGATTGCTGGCTATCGGGAGGTTAAATTAAGCCAACGGTTTTCCCATTTCACCATTACTGAGATGGAACCGGAACAGGTGGAGCGGTTTCTGGACCGATGGTGTTTAGCGGTGGAAAAAGCTCAAAGGCCGGATGCCAGTAAGCACTATTGGCAGCAGGAAGCGGATCATCAAAGTCGGGAACTTAAGGAGGCGATCGCAGCCAGTGAGGGAGTCAAGCGTATGACCGGGAATCCCTTATTGTTAACGATTTTGGCATTAATTCACCGCAATGGCTCTCGCTTGCCCAATCAACGGGTAAAACTCTATGAATTAGCGGTCCAAACCTTGACCGAAGATTGGCAATTGAGCAAAAAATTGCCTGGTGTTGAGACCGTAGTGCTCAAAGAAAGTCAGGTGATGGGACTGTTGGCTCCCTTGGCTTACTGGATGCATGAACAGAAACCCTCGGGATTAGTCAGTGAACCAGAGGTTAGGGAAAAACTCGCCCAAATCCATGGGAAGTTCAATGATGAAGACCCGGATTCCCAGAGTGTGCAGTGGCAAATTAATGATTTTTTGCGCAGGGTCAGGGAAACAACCGGTTTGTTTGTGGAACGTGCCCCTGGTAGTTATGGGTTTATGCATCTGACCTTTGAAGAATATTTTGCCGCTCGGTATATTGCAGATAATGATGTTAGTGAGATTCTCGATATTATTAATTCCCATCGATATGAAGCCCGTTGGGATGAACCAATTTTGTTAGCCTTAGGGTATTTGGGCAGTGAGAATCCCAGACGGATTAATAAGTTAGTTCCAAAGTTGTTTAAACCCTTAGACGAGTATCAGCCTAGGATTGACGATGGCGAAATTAAGATTAGAAAAACCTCATCGAAGGATGTGGTTTTAGTTTGGCCAGTTTTAGGGGAAGATTCAACCGTTTCATATCGGGAGTCCCCATCGGTATTGCAAGATTTACTGTTTGCGGGTCAGGTTTTAGCTGATGTTGATGTCAACAGCAAGATTCGAGCCAGGGTGATTCAGCAGTTAGTCTCGACTTACTTGGGATTAGATGAAGACTTTGAACATGAAACTATTAAGGAATTGTTGACCAGGCTACGGGAGATTGAAAGATTTAATCAGAAGGATGAAGTGATTAAGTATTTCAAAGAAGCAGCTAATAATTTAAACCTAAATGAAGAGAGATGGGTAAAGACTAAGTTAGCAAGTTTATACGTAGCTTGTGGTCAAGCGGGAGAAACCTTAGTTAGTGGTGTAAATGAATTTGTTCAACAGCTAGTTAACCAAGCAGAGCCTAAGCTATTCAATAATCTGATCGATTTAGTGACAGATCTAGGGGAAGAGATGACCTCAGCTCTGGAAGCAACCAGACAACATCCGATTCGGGATCATGGAAGTCAACAAGCCATAGAGTTTGTGACAGCACTGTCTTACCTCCGCCCGGATAACTATAATCAGGCTATTGGGATTTTAGAGGAGATTAATCAAAACCCAGATAGTCCAATCAAAGGTTATATTGCTTGGGCAATAGCTACCTGTTACCGGAAAAAGGAGGAATATGATAAAGCGATCGCATTCTACCAAGAAAGCCTTGACATCAATCAGCAATTGGGGAACCAAAAGAATGTAGCCGATTTGTGGTCTTGGCTGGGTATTTCTTATCGAACATCCGATAATTATCAGCAAGCTCTCGATTGTCAACTCAAAGATTTAGCCATCCGTCAACAGCTTGATGACACACCAGAAAGAGCATTAGCTTACTATCAACTAGCTAGAATCTATCAAGCTTGGGGTAAGTATGACGAAGCGATTCGATACCACGAACAAAGCCGTGAACTCTATCACCAGTTGGATTTACAAAAGGATGTCGCCGATTCCTGGTATTGGCTAGCTGATTGTTATCGAGACTGGGGTAAATATCAGCAAGCTGTCGATTGTCAACTCAAAGACTTAGCCATCCGTCAACAGCTTGATCACCAATCAGATGTAGCATTAGCCTACTATCAGCTCGGTAGAATCTATCAAGATTGGGGTCAGTATGATCAAGCGATCGCATGGTACCAACAAAGCCGTGAACTCTGTCAGCAGTTGGATAAACAGAAAGATGTCGCCAATCAGTGGTATAGGCTAGGTGATTGTTATCGAGACTGGGGCAAATATCAGCAAGCAGTCGATTGTGAACTCAAAGACTTAGCCATTCGTCAGCAGCTTGATGACCAACCTAGAATAGCATTAGCTTACTATCAACTAGGTAGAATCTATCAAGATTGGGGTCAGTATGATCAAGGGATTCGATACCACCAACAAAGCCTTGACCTCTATCAGCAGTTGGATAACCAAAAGAATGTAGCCAATCTGTGGTATTGGCTAGGTGATTGTTATCGAGACTGGGGCAAATATCAGCAAGCAGTCGATTGTGAACTCAAAGACTTAGCCATTCGTCAGCAGCTTGATGACCAACCTAGGATAGCATTAGCCTACTATCAACTAGGTAGAATCTATCAAGATTGGGGTCAGTATCAAAATGCGATCGCATACTACCAACAAAGCCGTGAACTATATCACCACTTGGATAAACAAAAGGATGTCGCCGATTCGTGGTATTGGCTAGGTGATTGTTATCGAGACTGGGGCAGATATCAGCAAGCTGTTGATTGTGAACTCAAAGACTTAGCCATCTGTCAACAGCTTGATGACCAACCTAGGATAGCATTAGCCTACTGGAAGCTCGGTTACATGTATCAAACTTGGGGTCAGTATGAAAATGCGATTCGATACCACGAAAAAAGCCGTGACCTTTATCAGCACTTGGATTTACAAAAAGATGTCGCCAATTCGTGGTTATTCCTAGCTGTTTGTTATCGAAACTGGGGTAAATATCAGCAAGCTATTGATTGTCAACTCAAAGACTTAGCTATCCGTCAGCAGGATGACCAACCAAATATAGCATTAGCCTACAATCAGCTCGGTAGAATCTATCAAGATTGGGGTCAGTATCAAAATGCGATCGCATACCACCAACAAAGCCGTGACCTTTATCACCAGTTGGATAAACAGAAAGATGTAGCCAATCAGTTGTATTGGCTAGCTGATTGTTATCGAAACTGGGGTAAATATCAGCAAGCTGTCGATTGTCAACTCAAAACCTTAGCTATCCGTCAGCAGCTTGATGACCAACCTAGGATAGCATTAGCCTACTGGAGCCTAGGTAGAATCTATCAAAATTGGGGTAAGTACGACCAAGCTATACGATACCACCAACAAAGCCGTGACCTTTATCAGCAGTTGGATTTACAGAAAGATGTTGCCGATTCCTGGTATTGGCTAGCTTTTTGTTATCGAAACTGGGGTAAATATCAGCAAGCGGTTGATTGTCAACTCAAAGACTTAGAAATGCGTCAGCAGCTTGATGACCAAAAAAATCTTGCTGATGCTTACTATCAGCTTGGTAGAATCTATCAAGATTGGGGTCAGTATGATCAAGCGATTCGATACCACCAACAAAGCCGTGACCTGTATCAGCAGTTGGATTTACAAACAGATGTAGCCAATCAGTGGTATTGGCTAGCTGATTGTTATCGAGAATTAGATGATTACACAACAGCCATTGACTATTACCAGCAAAGCCTAAATCTCCATCAACAACTTGGTCAAAATGAAAAGATTGCTAATCGGTATCGAAAAATTGGTAACAGCCAACGCCTCCTAGCCAGAAATACTCCAGACACAACCCAAGCCCTCCACTTACTCAGCCAAGGGGAGCAAAGTATTGGTCAAGCCATCGAAATTAGTAAAGCTAACGACTACAAAGCCAACCTAGCCTACAACTATACCGCTCTTGGCTTACTCTATTCCGAACGCTTGCGCCGATTACCCTCCAACCACGCTACTTTACCGGAACAGATTGAGCAATTTGAAACCAACTACACCATGGGCTTAAGGTTACTTTCAGAACTTGGAGAAATTGTCGATAGGGCGGAAGAAATTCTAGATATGTCCCGAGCTTACCTAGAGGTTAATGTCTTAGAAAACCTTGACCGAGCGGAAGCGTTAGCCATGGAATCTTTACAAGTCTTCCTAGACTACAACCGTCGGAAACTACAAGCCTCGGCTCGCCAGCTCTTAGGGGAAATTTACTTGCGTCGTGTTGAGGGTAATCAACCGAATGCTAAAGCAAGGGCTTCCCAATTTTTTAGTGAAAGTTTAGAATTTTACCGGACCTTAGATATTCAGGGAAAAGTGATAGAATTGGAGCAACAATTAAAGGGAATTTAGAATTTAGAATTTAGAATGGAGAATTTAGAATGGAGAATTTAGAATTTAGAATTTAGAATTTAGAATTTAGAATTTAGAATTTAGAATGGAGAATTGGGAACAGTATAGCGTTTTTTAGCCTAATGAGGTACACAGGATTTTTCCCTGTTCCCTCTTATCTGTTCCCTGTTCCCTGTTCCCTGTTCCCTACTCCCTAACTATGAAGAGAGTTGCAGTATTTGGCAATGCTGGCGCTGGCAAATCGACCCTCAGCAAACGTTTAGCGGAAATAACTGGATTACCCCTGGTACCCCTCGATCTCATGCAATATAGACCGGGCGGTGCTGAGGTGCCCCATGCCGAGTTTAAAGCCGCCCATGATCACCTCTTGCAACAGGAGCAATGGATCGTTGATGGATTTGGCTCACTCGATACGGTGTGGCAACGGCTAGATGTAGCCGATACCCTGGTCTATCTCGATATGGCTGTGCTGCGACATTACTGGTGGGTCACAAAGCGATTTGTTAAAAGTCTTTGGGTACCACCGGAAGGCTGGCGTGAAAATAGTCCCCTAGTAAAAGGCACACTGAATTCCTATAACACGATCCGGCTGTTTGACACTCCCCATAGCTAGAAGCTAGGGGATTCTCGGTTCAACGAGTCAACTTGCTCAACCAGGTCGGAACCAAGAAGAGTAGAGGTCGATTCTCCCCGAGCGTTTTGGAAAGTTCCCGTGTGCCCCACGGTACTTAAGGCTCTAGTTAGGATGTTTTTGGCGGCATTATGGTCGCGGTCTAACCGGCACCCACATTTGCAGACATGGGTTCTAGTTGACAATGACTTCTTGACTACTTCGCCGCAACTAGAGCAATTTTGGCTTGTATAGGCAGGGTTAACTGCAACAGTTATTCTGCCAAACTTTTGACCAAAATACTCTAGCCATTCTCGGAACTGATACCAACCTGCATCATTAATAGACTTGGCGAGACAGTGGTTTTTGAGCAAGTTCTTAACCCTTAAATCTTCGTAGGCGACCAGGTCGTTAGACCGGATTACGCAACGCGCCAGTCTCTTGGCATGTTCTTCACGCTGCCTACTTATTTTAAGGTGCTGTCTACCTAGTCTGTTAATCGCTTTTTTGCGATTGGATGAGCCTTTCTTTTTCCGAGAAATTCTACGTTGATAAAACTTTAAACGTTTTTCCCCTTTTCTATAAAACCTGGGATTTGGTTCTGAACATCCATCAGAGTCAGTGTAAAACTCTTTTAGACCTACATCTAAACCAACGGAGAAACCTGTAACTTCCAACTGTTCTGAGTCATCTACTTTGACGCAAAACTGGACGTAATATCCATCAGCTTTTTTGACTATACGAATCCGTTTTATTAGCTTTTGTTCGAAACGCCACAAGTCCCAGGTACCTTTGAGCTTGACCTGTCCGATTCCTTTTTTATCGGTAAACTTTATCGACTTCTTATCTGGGGACAGTTTCCATCCAGATTGCTTATATTCGACTGACCTAGAATACTTTTTAAAGCGAGGATACCCTTTCTTTCCAGGAACCTTTTTCTTGCAGTTGTCAAAAAATCGCTTGATAGCACGCTCTACGTTTTCAACAGAAGCTTGACAAGCATGACTGTTGAGATCTTTGACAAACTTAAATTCATCCCTTAACTGAGTGTTGTACCGGTAGAGTTCTTTCTTCCCTGTCCCGCGATTGTCCATCCAGTACCGAAGTACCTTGTTACGGACAAAGCGAGCTGTTCTAATAGCTTCATTTATTGCCAATTTTTGATGCTCTTTTAAAACAGCTTTGAACTCCATAACTAACACTCAAAATTACCTCCTTGATTCGTTGGTTTTATTTGTTAATATAGTCGATATTTTAGCACAAAATTTCCTGGACTGTCAGGGAATAAATTCCTGTTCGGGCTAACCCCATGGTTTGAAGTTACCGTAAGGAGAGTGGAGCCTTAATCAATAAGTTTTAACCTTTTTATGCATAGCCTGCCAACCATAAAGGCTCCACTCTCCTAAGGTTTCGTCTCCGGGATAGAATCCAGGGGCTTGCGCCCTCAGGATTTTCGGTCATAAAAAGCTAACGCCCAAATACCGCACTTATGTGGAAGCGGCTAAAGCAACAAAGCAGGTTTACCATTTGCGATCGCCCCAAGAGGTAAAGCATTTTTTGCAAACTATGGTCACCGAATTTGAAAGGTAGCTGAATTAAGGAATGAATGCGCGATCATCTGGTTTTATTAAAGCCCCCTAAATCCCCCAATTCTGGGGGACTTGTCTTGATGCAGTCGCTCATGGGGGAAACCCCCAAGACCGCGCTGCATCGCTTGATAGTTTTGTTCCCCCCAGAATTGGGGGGCTAGGGGGGCGAAACCATACCCATAATCAGCAACGCCATAATTTGAAAGGTAGCTGAATGATTACCTCCCAACACCATGATAAATTTGGATGGTTTAAGGATGACCCGACCTTTGACGATCTACAGGCTGAAATTGCTGCCTATCGGCAAGAAATCGATCAAGAGATATTGATTTTACCAATTCTATCCCCTGATTGTCTATAATATAGTTGCCCATTGTTATCGTTGCTGGGAATGTGACCATGACGACTTTAGTAAAAACTCAAAAAATATATGATGAATTTATTAATTTTATTGCTCAAGGAACTAGCCCAAAAAGTGTAACTAAGTTTCAATATTCGGAAGCTACAAAAGAACAGATAGACGATTTAGTGGAACGAGCAAAATTAGGAGATTTATCCCCATCTGAAAAAAACGAACTTGAACAGTTTTTAGTGGTCGAACATCTGATTAGATTGGCGAAAGCTAGAGCTCATCAATACCTTAAATCTGTCTCTTAAGTATAGAGAGAAGTATATAAATAAATTAATTATGCCTAGACAGTACATGACTAAAGAACTGAAACGATTAGTCAGTCAGCGGGCTATTTGTCTTGACACCCTGTTTACTTTCTAGCCTTGTTGTTACCACCTCAGCTAAAATTGAAATAGCGACTTAATATGAGCAGGAGATAGGGTCATGATTTATGAAGTTATCCTCAGTAGAGAAAACGATAAATATATCGCCCGTGCCAAAGAATGGCCCGAAGTCATGGTTGTAGAAAATAGCCGTGATGCTGCCATCAATCAGCTTAAAGCTCAACTACTTGACTATCTAACGAATCAGGTTGAAGTAGTTGAAGTTGACATTCCCCTACTAGGGAAGACAGGAAATCCTTGGCTGGATAAATTTGGATCGTTTAAGGATGACCCGACCTTTGAGGATCTACAGGTTGAAATTGCTGCCTATCGGCAACAAATCGATCAAGAGATATTGATGTTTCCAACTCTATCCCCTGATTGTCTATAGCGTTTATCATAGCTATGAGGTACACAAGATTTTTTCACTCTTGCCTCTTGCCTCTTGCCTCTTGCCTCTTGCCTCTTGCCTCTTGCCTCTTGCCTGCTCCCTACTCCCTGCTCCCTGCTCCCTGCTCCCTGCTCCCTAAAAAATGTACCTTACTTAATTGAAAATCGCTATACTCATCTTCAATTCTCCCTTATCTGCAATACCCGACTAGCATTAATAATCGCTAATAGAGCCACTCCCATATCAGCAAATACAGCTTCCCAAAGAGTTGCTACGCCCATCGCACCCAGGGCAATAAAGACGACTTTCACTCCCAAAGCAATAATAATATTTTGCCAAACAATACCTAGGGTTCGGCGGGCGATGGCGATCGCTTCTGCTACTTTAGAGGGAGCATCAGTCATAATTACCACGTCGGCGGTTTCGATAGCAGCATCTGAGCCTAATCCCCCCATAGCTATACCCACATCAGCACGAGCAATTACTGGTGCGTCGTTGATGCCATCTCCCACAAATGCGGTTTTATGGTTAGTTTGGTTTACTGCTGTGAGGATCTTCTCTAAAGCATTCACCTTATCCTCTGGTAAAAGTTCGGCTTGAAAATCATCTATCCCTAGCCTTCGAGCCATAGTATTAGCTATGGTTTGACTGTCTCCGGTCAGCATCACAGTTTTAATCTGCTGTTGGTGCAGTGCTTGGATAGCATTGATGGCATCTTCTTTGAGTTCATCGGCAATTAAGATACGCCCACTGTATTCACCATCCACCGCTAAGTGAGCTACCGTAGTATCAGCCACACAGACATCATGGGAAATTCCCTCTCGATGGAGTAAGCGATCGTTCCCTGCGATGACAACTTTTCCATTAATTTGGGCGAGAATACCCTGTCCCGCAATTTCTTGATAATTTTCAACCTTAGAACTGTCAATCGGTTTGCCATGAGCTTGTCGAATCGATTGAGCGACGGGATGATTTGACCCAGATTCTACATGAGCAGCTAATTCTAGTAGTTGCTCTTGACTCAAACCATTATGGGTAATAATATCGGTGACTCGAAAGTTTCCTTTAGTAAGGGTGCCAGTTTTATCAAAGACGACGGTTTTCACCTGAGTTAAGGCATCCAAAAAGGTAGAACCTTTAATCAAAATACCGCGCTTGGCTGCCCCTCCAATACCGCCAAAATAGCCCAAAGGAATACTAATTACCAATCCACAGGGACAGGAAATCACCAATAGCACCAAGGCTCGATAAGTCCAGGTACTGGCGCTTGCTCCGGAAATCAGCAAAGGTGGTAACAGGGCAATTGCTAAGGAAAGAAACACCACAACGGGAGTATAGTAGCGGGCAAAGCGAGTAATAAACTTTTCCGTGTCGGCTTTTTTGCTTCTGGCGTTTTCCACCAAGTCCAAAATTCTGGCAATGGAAGACTCGTCAAAGGGCTTAGTAACGCGAATGGTTAGCCCTCCAGACTGGTTAATCATCCCTGCTAACACCAGATCTCCTGTTACAACCGTACGGGGGACTGATTCTCCTGTGAGGGCAGAAGTATCCAGTTCGGAACTTCCTTCAATAATCTCACCGTCCAGGGGAACTTTCTCCCCAGGGCGTACCCGAATCATTTCTCCAACAGCAACTTGATCGGGGGAAACAGTTTTTATCTCGCCGTTAACTAGTAGATTAGCAGTATCGGGACGCACTTCCAGCAAGGCTCGAATCGAACGACGCGATCGCCCCACCGCAGACCCCTGTACCAATTCTCCCACCTGGTAAAACAACATCACCCCCACTGCTTCCGGTAGTTCGTGAATAGCGATCGCGCCTATGGTGGCAATGGTCATCAAAAAGTTTTCGTCAAAAATCCGACCCTGTAGGATATTTCGCCCCGCAGTGGTTAGCACTCCCCAACCACAGAGTAAGTAAGCAGGAATCAAGATGGCATATTCAGCTATGGCAAAACGAGTCTGATGTAAACTATCTTGAAAAATCAGTCCGATTAACAAAAGAGGAGTAGCGATCGCGACCGCTCTTAATTCGCGCCACAATTTAAATTCATTCTGTCCTTGAGTGTTGCCGCAGCAGTGATCATGGGTTGTCACCTCCTTTCTTTGAGTGTTGCCGCAGCAGTGATCATGGGTTGTCACCTCCTTTCTTTGAGTGTTGCCGCAGCAGTGATCATGGGTTGTCACCTCAGCAACCGCTTCAACGGAATGCCCAGAGTTGCAGCAGTCTTGATGATGATGGTGTTTTGCCATAGCAATATCTAACTGTGAACATCTCCTGAATATCTGAAAGACTATTCAGATGAAAGATTATTCAAATTATATAGTAAGTAGCTGTGCAAAATAAATTATTTACAGCGTTTTATCATAATTATGAGGTACACATTATTTTTTATATGTTTCGATATACCAGGCTTACTAGTCCCTAAAACCCAGATATTTGTACCTCAGAATTCGTAAAATTATATATTACTTCTTTCCCTATCTGTGCTCAATAATCAACTTTGATCAAGGTGTTGAGCGACCTCTCGATAAAAAGTCACAATATGTTCATCGGCAAGGCTATAGTAAACGTTGCGACCTTGACGGCGATATTTGACTAGCTTTTGCGATCGCAATACTCGTAGCTGATGAGATACTGCCGATTCCCCCATTTTTACTATCGCTGCTAAGTCGCAGACACAAAGCTCTTGCTGTGCCAGGGCTGAAAGCAACTTTAGCCGATGGGGGTCGGAAAGAACGCTAAAAAACTCTGCCATCTGTTGCGCTTTTTCCGTTGCTAGAACCTTACTCTGTACCTGCCACACATTATCTAGATGAACTAGGGACTCATCACAGCTTGGAGCATCAGAAGAGTAGACAGTTGGTTTATTTAAGGAACTAGAATCGGCCATGATCAATTATATTTACTATTTAATCTCTAGATCTATGATACTATAGCGTTTCCCGCAGTTATGAGGTACAGTTTTCTTTTACATTGATTCCCTGTCTGATGCGCTCTTACCATTAAGAATTAAATTCGCTCAAGGTGCGACCCGAACGCGCACCTTGAGGCAAAGCCGACGCGGGGCGCGTTCGGGTCGCACCTCTTGATGCAGCGCATCGCTATTCCCAATTCCCGATTACCTACTCCCAATTACCGATTCCCGATTCTAAATTCTAAATTCTAAATTCTAAATTCTAAATTCTAAATTCTAAATTCTAAATTCTAAATTCTAAATTCTAAATTCTAAATTCTAAATTCCCTACTCCCTTAAAAAAAAATAGCCGCAGAAATACTATCCACGGCTAAGAAATTGACCATTAGTGATTCCGTTTTCAACCCTATCGGGACCTGCTCCCATGGGAGCAGACTCGATGATTTTGCCAGGGGGCAAAGCCCCCCAGAAAGTTAATCCGTTAACCCAAAGTTAGGTACTTCGTCATCATCGTAATAAATTCCCCAGGAATCCCCGTTGGTTGCAAAGGACTCCACTCAGAAATCTCGGCATAACGCAGCGCATAGAGGCTATGCATCGTGTTAATTATAGCCTTGCGGGAGCCCTTCAAAATGTGCTGAACAGGGTATTTTTTTGGAGAAGATTCCTGAGGATTATAACTAGGAGTTATATCCTCAGGGTTGTTTTCAGGGTTTGGGCGAAATTCGGAATCCATAAGGTTCACCTTTGGTTTAGTGATTATACTATAATCATAACGATTATAAATTATTTTGTCAAGGGTTTTTAGAATTTTTTTTTTGGGAAAGGTAATTGAAATAAAATGTACGGTAACGGAATGGAAACTGATTTTTTTAGGAGTAGTAAAAAAAAGATATCAGGAAGCAGTAAATAGTTATATATTTATGATTGATGACTGATTAGGTAAGCTAGCAGCCATCAGCTATCAGCTATCAGCTATAACTATTTGCGATCGCAAGACTGATACAGCGCTTCTCTTATTAATCAGGTACACAGGATTTTTTCCCGATTCCCGATTCCCGATTCCCGATTCCCGATTCCCGATTCCCGATTCCCGATTCCCGATTCCCGATTCTAAATTCTAAATTCTAAATTCTAAATTCTAAATTCTAAATTCTAAATTCTAACTTCTAAATTCTAACTTCTAATATTAGCTATAACTATTTGCGATCGCAAAACTGATCTAGCGCTTCTCCCATTAATCAGGTAAACAGGATTTTTACCTATTGCTAGCTTGCCTCTTGCCTCTTGCCTATCCCCAATTCTAAATTCTAAATTCTAACTTCTAACTTCTAACTTCTAACTTCTAACTTCTAACTTCTAACTTCTAACTTCTAAATTCTAACTTCTAACTTCTAACTTCTAACTTCTAACTTCTAACTTCTAACTTCTAACTTCCCTATTGCCCCATCGATCAATTCCTCAACACCATTAACCGGAATAATCGGAGTCTTGAGCTGATCAGCCACTTCTGCCACAGTCATATCATCCAGAAACCGGGTATCACCATGCTTAAGCATCAACCCAGGTAACAGAATCATTTCCCCTAAATCTTTTCCTGTTAATCCCTTCAGTAAATCCTGTCCAGTCAGCAAGCCAGTAACCGTTATCTCCTGACCCCAGTAATCACTAGATAACGCAACCATGTTAATCTCCAATCCTGCCACAGCATTGAACCGCTCTACCACAGGTTCAAACGCTTTTTCCACCGCATTACCCACCACCCAAGTCCCCCGCCGGGGGATTTCTAGACCCTTAGGCAACCTTTCAGTAGCAGCAGTTTGGAATTGTTTCAGGAACAGACGAATCGAACCAACACCATTTCCAATTTGAGGGTAGTCTCCATAATCCGATTCTGTCGGTAACTCTTCTCTAGCAATCAAAAACCACTCATCGGCCAACCAAGCAAAGGTAGACCCCAACTCGTGCTTAAATTTCTCCTGAAGCCTTTGAACCTGACCAATCACTTCCCTTGCTTTGTCCCCAGTAACACTAATTAGTTCATCCTCCTGGGGTCGAAATCGAGTCAATCCCACCGGTACTACTGCCGTTGAAGCCACTGCGGGCAGATCATCGGTATAGAATTGCGCTAAATCTAGCAGAGTACGTTCTAAGTGAATGCCATCATTAATCCCAGGACACACCACTACCTGGGCATGAATTTGCAGCCGTCGCTCCTGAAACCACCTTAACTGCTCTAAAATTTGCCCAGCCCGAGGATTTTTCAGTAACCGTATGCGCACATCCGGTTCAGTAGCATGAACCGAAACATAAAGAGGAGATAGACGCATCCGTTCGATCCGATCCCACTCGGTTTGAGTCAGATTGGTCAGAGTTAAGTAAGACCCATAGAGAAAACTAAGCCGATAGTCATCATCTTTGAAATAAAGGCTTTGGCGCTTACCTGGTGGTTGTTGGTCGATAAAGCAAAATGGGCAACGATTATTGCACTGAATCAAACCATCAAATAACGCTGTCTCGAATTCCAGCCCTAAATCGTCATCATAGTCTTTCTCAATTTCGATCACATGAGTCTTACCCGCCCCATCCAGCACTTCCAGTTCTAAAATTTCATCCGCACACAGGAATTGATAATCAATCAAATCACGGGGATGGCTACCATTAATCGCAACAATAGAATCCCCTGGTTCAAATCCAATCTCAGCGGCAATGGAGTTGGGAAGAACCTTTGTGATTAATACTGGACGAATCGAGCTTTGACTCATTCACTTGCGGACGCTAACTATTTTGTAACAGCCCAGTTATGATACCACCTAGAATTGCTATCCCAAACAATAACCGATACCAGACAAATATCCAGACACCTTTTTTCTTGAGATAGCTGATCATCCATGCGATCGCTACGTAGGAAAATACTGCGGATGAAATCACCCCTACAATCAGTGACATTGCGCCAGCATCCCCGATGCCATCTTTGAGCAAACCGACTAACTCCACTAAACCAGCTAAGGTAATTGCCGGGATGCCCAACAAAAAGGAAAATCGTGCTGCGGTTGCTGGTTCCAAACCCATGAATAAACCAGCAGTGAGAGTTGAGCCAGACCGGGAGACACCAGGCATTAAAGCCAACGCCTGAGCCAAGCCCATCCCGATCCCATCTTTAAGACCTAAATCCTCAAAGTTACGCTTACGCTTACCCACCACTTCAGAAACACCCATCAACAAACCCATCACAATCGAGACATAGGCGATTGACATGGTACTCCGTATCGGAGAATTGTCATAATCAGGGATAAAGATTTTAATCAGCAGTCCAAAGAACACAATGGGTAGGGTTCCCAACGCAATTCCCAGTGCCATCTGGAAGTCTTGGGATTGGTAATCGGATTTACGGATAGCTGTGAATGCGCCAGTAGTGACTTTAGCCAAGTCTCCCCAGAAGTACCACACCACCGCCGCAATGGAGCCTAGTTGAATCACAGCTGTAAACGCAACCCCTGGATCACCCCAGCCTAATGCCACAGGTACCACTTTTAAATGAGCGGTGCTACTAATAGGCAGGAATTCCGTAAACCCCTGTACAAAACCCAGCACCACCGCCTGAAAAATAGTCATGTGGGGGGTAGTAATTGTGGCAGTGGTACTGGTTGAGGATAAGACATCTGGGGCAGGAGTTGTGGCGAGAACCTTCAAGGGGAAGGTAAGGCAGGCGCTAAGGACAGCAATGATAGAAAAATTGATAAATTGACGTTTTGATAAGACCATTCTTTCCCCTATTGAGGTTGCTCCAGCTGAATCAGCCAGCCTTAATTCAATCGGTATTCTGGCATAAGTTACCAATAATCGCCAAGGGAATCTGGATGCTTAGCAAACTCTTTATCTTATCCCAATTCCATTCCATCTTGATCTTTAATCCTTAAACCTTAATATTTCATCCTTTTTGGGAATCGGGAATCGGGAATCGGGAATCGGGAATCGGGAATCGTGAAAAAGTCGGCGTTGCTGAATTAAGGAATGAATGCGCGATCATCTAGTTTTATTAAAGCCCCCGTTGGTCCCCCAAGCGAGCAATCCCTCGCTTGGGGGACTTTGAGAGTTTTTCCCCCCAAGCGAGCAATCCCTCGCTTGGGGGGCTAGGGGGGCGAAACCATACTGAGAATCAGCAACGCCAAAAAGTCTAGCAATAGCCATGGCCCTATCGGTAGCGCACCACTAATGGCTTGGCAAATCTTAATTTTTCATTAGTTTTTGAATTTATCCTTCAGATTAGATATTTCAACCCTTGCCATAAACCACCACATTCAAGTACTCTTACCAATATGCCCCTAGGGGGGATATTGGTAATGATATATTAAGTTGAATAAAGATAATTAAAGATAAATAACAAAATTTTGTTGAAAAATACTTGGTTTTCTGGTATATCCCCAAGGAATTCTAATAATTTAGGGCAACTACTTCTATCGATACCCCCTAGGGGAGTGAGTAATCCTCAAGGATGGCTATTATTTGCTGCCGCCTCCTTCCTGGTTTCTGTGCCAGTGTTCTTCCAAGCTCCCCTAGTGCGCCTTTTCCCACTGTTGAGTTTAGTCATCACCCTGGCTTGGGTGTGGCTAGGGATAAAACTGCTCCAACGTCCATCAACCCAAGTCTGGGGTGACTTGCTGTTGGGATTTAGCTGGAGTTGGCTGGCTGGTTCACTATATTGGGGTTGGTTGCGCACTGAACCTCTACTGCATTTACCGGTAGAGGCAATTGGTCTACCATTCGCTCTGTGGGGATTGTGGCGGGGTTGGGGAAAGGTAGGAAATCTGTTTTACTTGGGTTCGTTATTCGGTACAGCCATGACCGACATCTATTTCTACTTGACGAATCTAATTCCCTACTGGCGTCAGGTGATGGTAGTAGAGCCAGTACTGGCAAAACCAGTCTTTCAAAATGCGATCGCACAAGTCCAAACTCCTTGGGGAATTAGCTGGGCAGTGGTTTTGGTTGCTACGCTAGGAATAGTTGGTCTTTGGTCATTGACAAAAGAACAGCCCCATTGGTGGACGTTTAGTGGAGCCGTTTTGAGTACAATCGTGGTAGATAGTCTTTTTTGGTTGGCAGCTAACCTAGCATGATGACTCCAGACACTGACCCTAAAAGGTACAGTGTGGGCTTCTTCGGAAGCCTTATTCATTTATTTATATATAGATATTTATATATATATATAAATATTAGGTAAGTTTTGACCATTGTCATTGTGATGGTTATTCCGAAATGACTCCATCATCCTGTGAATGTATCTACTAGGGTCAGCTTCTGAGTCTTGCTGGGTTTTTGACAGCAGCATACTCAAGCTCGATTAGCAGTAACTAGTCAGTAACTTATTGCTGCTATTGTTTCTCCAACTTCTGCGCTATCCTTCCCTGATCAGGGGAAATCTTGGAAAATTGATGCAATGATCAACCTCTCCGTTAACCCTGTTGTTGCTCCTATATCTGTGGTGACTTTGCGATCCACCCCTTACCTACTTATGCCTACCGACTCTGACGATCAGTATATGCCATTAGTTGGTAGTAATTGCTGGACCGTCGGTCGTAGTTATGATAACAATTTTGTACTTTCAGATCGCTGGATTTCCAGAAACCATGCGATGTTGCAGTGTACCGAAAACGGTGATTTCTATCTTATTGATTTAGGCAGCCGTAACGGTACATTTGTCAATGGACGCAGAGTCAGTATTCCGGTGACCTTGCGCAATGGCGATCATCTTACCTTTGGTCAGACAGAATTGGAGTTTTATTGCCCACCCAAGGCTCATAAAACTGAACCATCCGAACCTATACATAAAGATACCCAAACGTCAATATTGCACGTGCGCCGCCTGATTTCTGTGATGGTGGTGGACATCCGAAACTTTACCGTACTCACCCACCAGTTAGATGAAACCACCCTCTCAGTGGCAATTGGTAGTTGGTTCCGGGAGTCTGGAGAAATTCTGAAAAGGTGTGGCAGTTGGGTAGATAAATACATCGGTGACGCGATTATGGCGATTTGGTTTCATGGCTCTCAAGGGGTCAGTGATCAAGAAGCCATGAGTATTTTGCAAGCAGTCAATGACCTCAACAAAATGACTACCAATCTCTCTAAGGAATATCCTCTGCCCTTCCCACTGCGAATTGGTACTGGAATCAACACCGGTTATGCTATTGTTGGTAACACCACTGGTAGTGGCGATCGCCCAGAATACACTGCTGTTGGGGATACTGTAATTGCCGCTTTTCGCCTCGAATCTGCCACCAAGGAACTTGGTCTAGATATTGCCCTAGGGGAGGATACATACCGTTACGTTTCTAAAATCGGAAAGTCTGAGCTTAACTTCAAGCAACACACTGTAAATCTCAAAGGTTATGATAATTCCACTATTACCTACGCTGGAACCTATGGAGATTTAGATAATTTCTTGCGAGTTAACTCTACTATACCAATTGTTGAATAAGCTTTAGGAAAAAGTATCACTCATTTTGGTAAAGGTTAGTAGAATTTAGAATTTAGAATTTAGAATTTAGAATTTAGAATTTAGAATTTAGAATTTAGAATTTAGAATTTAGAATTTAGAATTTAGAATTTAGAATTTAGAATTTAGAATTTAGAATTTAGAATT
>NZ_JAAHFZ010000032.1:0-77268 GCF_010672795.1 Moorena sp. SIO1G6 | reverse complement strand
AGATTAGCGATCGCACTCTTATACACACTTAACTCTTTTTGTCAATTTAGGGCGATCGCCTCTCTATGCACACTTGACTCTTTTTGTCAAGTTTTATGTTAAGAAAGATGTTTATAAAGCATAGCTTAGTAAGGGGGGTTAGGGGGGATCCGCTTTCCCTTCCCCCCTTAGTAAGGGGGGTTAGGGGGGATCCGCTGTTCCCTTCACACCAAAAAGTATGTCCTAAACTATAGTTCCGTTGCTATAAAAGACGTTTCCTAATCTTCCCGCTGGAAGAAGCAAACCACATCCCGTATATAAAAATCGTTATAGAGGTCGCCAGCAGAGGGGTTTGGCAAATCTACGGCTTCAACCTCCAGCTCATTATCCCCATCCTTCAGGATGCCAGCACCAATGTTAATGATTTGGGTAAACCAGTGATTCGGATTAGCTCCCTCGTAGGAGTAGATCTTCCCTACACTTTTACCATTGATTTTGACCTCTGCATCACTGTCGGTTGCTGTCAATCCCTTAACCATCAACATCAGGATCGCAGCGCCGCCCTTGTAGCGTCCCCCTGTGTTGAAGGTCTTTTTCCAGAGGCTAGCACCACCATCGCCAATTCTGCGATTGATATCTCCCTGGATCACCACAAAGTTACCGGTGACTAGTTTAGTAGACGCAGTTGCTTTCTGTTCCATGTTTTTTGTAATTATCAAGTTATAAGCTAGTTGTTTGGAATTCTATCAGCTTTGGTGGGTAATGTCCCTTGAGGAATTACTGAATCAATCCCGAGTTATGATATGGAATAATTTCCATGCTTCCTCACTGAGTTCAGTGTAAGATAACTTTTAAGCAATTGACAAAAGCGTCCGCAACTCATGAGTGAATTCCCTGAACATTCACCGAACCCAGAGCTTCAAGCCACCACAGTTTCAACAGTTTATAACTTCCGTTTTAAAGATATCCTCCTCGGGGCACAGATGCTGTTTGTTGCCTTTGGTGCGTTGGTGTTAGTCCCCATTCTAGCCGGAGTAAACCCGAATGTTGCCCTGTTTACTTCTGGTGTGGGAACGTTATGTTTTCAACTGGTTACGGGGGGTAAAATTCCCGTTTATCTCGCTTCTTCCTTCGCCTTTATCGCCCCCATCACCTTGAGTGTTGAGAAATATGGTTTGCCTGCAACCTTATCTGGACTTGCAGCTGCTGGCATTGTTTATCTGATTTTAAGTCTAATTATTTTTTGGCGCGGTTCGGGTATGATTACCCGTATTTTACCCCCGATTGTCACCGGACCAGTGATTATGGTGATTGGTCTGAGTTTAGCTTCAACTGCTGTAAAAATGGCATCAGAAGCTGGGGAAGGATACAGCGAAGGGATGGCAATTAGTGTAGCAATGATTTCTCTATTAGCCACGATGCTAACTGCCATTTTAGGGCGGGGTTTTTTACGATTAATTCCGATTTTGATGGGGATAGGAGTCGGTTATCTGGTAACTTTACCGTTAGGGATGGTGGATTTTACACTTGTTAGTCAAGCTCCTTGGTTTCAAATACCTGAATTTACCAGACCCAGTTTTAGTTTACCAGCAATTTTATTTATTGTACCCGTTGCGATCGCTCCTGCCATTGAACATATTGGCGATGTTTTAGCCATTAGTTCTGTGACTGGAAATAATTATCTTCAAGAACCCGGTTTACATCGCACCCTGTTAGGGGATGGATTAGCAACAACATTGGCGGCTTTTGTTGGTGGCCCTCCCAACACCACCTATTCGGAAGTTACAGGGGCAGTTGCCTTAACGAAAACTTTTAATCCAGCGATTATGACCTGGGCAGCTATTATCGCTATTTTACTCTCTTTTTTAGGAAAGTTAGAAGCCCTTTTAAAAACTATTCCTGTGCCAGTAATGGGAGGAATTTTAATTATTTTATTTGGCACAATTGTGGTGATTGGGATGAACAGTATTGTTCGCTCTAGCGCAGATTTATTAGAATCCCGTAATCTTGTGATCGTTGCTGTAATTTTAATGCTAGGGGTAGGGGGAATGAGCGTCAATGCAGGAGGGTTTGCCTTGGAAGGGATTGGACTTTCTAGTATTCTTGGGGTGTTATTAAATGGGCTACTTCCAGACAAATAGCTATAGCGCTACGCTTAGCGTCAGAAGTCAGAAGTCAGAAGTCAGAAGTCAGAAGTCAGAAGTAAGCTAAACTCACGTTTCGGAGTTTAGGAGCGACTGCATCAAGACAATGTCAAACATCTGAATGCGTAGTGCTATATATAGCGGTTTATAGGCTAATGAGGTACACAGGATTTTTTACCTCTTGGCTCTTGCCTCTTGGCTCTTGCCTCTTGCCTATTCCCTATTCCCTATTCCCTATTCCCTATTCCCTGTTCCCTTGAGTACTCATTTTGATACCAATTTGATAATTCGATACATAATTAACCCAGCGATCACACCAAAGCCAACATGAAATAGCACAAACACGACAGTGTAAGTCAAGCAAGGTGTAACACCAGCAGTGGGGCAATCTAAGGATTCTTTCGAGTATAGTTGGGTGATAATAGATTCTATTGGTTTAGCATCGGTTTGAGAAGAAATACCACTGACCGCTAAACCAGTACCGACCAGGGCAATCCAACGTTCTAATTGTTTTTCTCGTTCTTCAGCAGCTTTCTGTTCCTGATGCCGAATTGACTCTAATTGTTTTTCTCGGGCTTGATCAGCCTCCTCCTTATCTCTGAGGGCTTTTTCCAAAGCGCGATCGCATTCTGCCTGTTCAATGTCCACAATGCCTCGGATACTACCAAGCATCTGGTCAAATAGTTGCTGACCGGGTTTGAGATAATTCATGTCGGTTTCAATCTGTTTTTTAAACCGTTTAGTTCTTTGGTTGAAGAAGTCTTCCAAAAACTTGATAGTATCGTCTTCGAGGCTATGTTCACAGATTTTGTTTAGCCAGTAGTCATAGTTGTAGTCATTGGTAGCGATCGCATTTTTGTGGTCCTCCATGTCTCGCAGATAACCAGCATACTCAAAGGTCTTGGGTGGCATCTCCGTCAGTTTCTGCTTCAGTTGCTCTAGCCGTGTTTCTGGCTCCCTTGGCAATTCCTTGAAGCCTTTAACCTCTTGTTCCAGTTGGCTATAGAGCGCTCTAGTTTGGCGATAACACCAACGGGCTTGATCATAAGCAAACAGGATTTTACTGCGACAGCACAACAGATTGAAAAAAGACAAGGAAGTCTTTTCAACCAGCTTTGAGGTTTCTGGGTTACGGTTTAACCAGACCAGAAGGTGACATTGCTCCGTTGGTTTCTCCTTACGGTTGTCATAGGCAAAAATTGGACTACCAAATAACTGCCCAGATGCCATAAACTGCGGTTTTTGGTCGCTTCCCTGGAAAAAAGCATCCACACAGGCATCGGCTAACTTTCTATCTTCCTCAAGAGTGCCCACGGGTTCGCCATAGAGCACTAAGGTTTGTCCCAAGGAAGCTTGAATGTTGCTGGCTAGGAGGCACCCTTGGGGATTGAAGTGACTAAATTCACTGGCTGCAACAGTAGTATTCTGGCAATACAGGGTTAGGTCAACGGCATAAGTATCATGAATTTTAGCCGGATAGACCTGGACCGTTAGGGGAGAGCCTGCTAGTTGCAGTGGTGCAGTGTAGGTTAAGGGAGTATTCCCTGTTTCGCTTAGAGGGGATGGTATTTTTTCCGGTAAAGATTTCAGGTCTGGGATACCTAGGGGTTGGCTGAGGTTAGCACAGTGTTGCCACAACTGATCCGCATCCGGTCGCAACTGTTCCAGTTCTTGGCTTAAGTCTTGGCAGAGATGAAAAGCATAAAGGGTGACGCTGGGGTTTTTGAGTCGCAAGGCGGTATCAGTCATCAGTGGGAGTGTTGGGTTTTTCGGTTTCTGGGGGAGAACTCTGACGGAGAGCGTTGAGTAGTTCTTCTTTCAAGTTCTTTTCATACTCAGCTTTAGTTTCTGCAGTGGGGAAAGCGGCTGCAGCTGGCCTCTCACCAATTGGTTCATCATCTGGGAGACTTCTACGTACTTGCTGCAAAGCAGTATTAATTTCTGGTAATTTATTGCACCAATCTAATAGTAATTTGGATATTTCTTGAAAATCTTCTGGAATCTTGTCCAAGAGAGTTTGTCTGTCTTGAGTATTCAACAGGTCTGGATTATTTTTTAGTAACTTTATAAACGCTTTAACGTTTTTTTGTGCAAATGTCATGTTAAAATATCCCAATTTAATTACTATAAACTACTAGTTGCCAATGGCAACGAAAGCTGCCCAATAGTAGGGGTTATGAAAAGGTTTTTCCATAGAATCTAGCTTATAAAACCAGTCGCCTAACTGTTCTTGGTGACTCAGAATCAAGGGCAAATGGCTTGCCCACTCCTCTAATTCTTCTTTGGTGCTATCCCGCAGCCAGAGTTGTGCTTGGTTAAGGGCAACTGCTAAAGGTATCTGCTCTCGCAGATTCTGATAAAATTTAATCATCAACAACGCTGTCGATAAATCGTTTAGCATCCACAAGCTACTAACTACTGCTGGACTCCCCGCCACTAGGAAACCACTGGGTAACCCAATGTATTCATCGCTGATGTTATTGTAATCAATTAATCCAGTTTCACAAGCGGAAAGGGTGACCAGGCGACATTGTTTTAATTGTAACTCAAAGACATCATCGATAGTTAAACATTGGTCTAGGTCATATTTTTCCTCTTCACTTATCCGTAAATAGCGCTCCGGATTGGTTTCAGCAGATGCCGGTTTGTGGGCATTGGCCAGAATTAGAGCGGATTTCCGGGGTTCTTGGTAATTAAAATAACCGTGACAACTAAAATGTAAACAGTGGTAACTGTTGAGAGGTTTGCTATCTATAGCAGCTTTGGTGGCATCGTTTTCTACAATAACCTCTGTATCTGGTGGTGGGTTAAAGTAGCGTTTAATTACGTCTACTTCGATAGGAGTGTAATCTAAATCAGCACTGGGGTTTTGAACCGCAAACAGGTGGGTAAACTCTTCTGGGCGTTTTCTGGTTTGAGTAAGTTGGAGTAATTGACAGCTAGGGGCGTAACTTACCCCTGCTGGAAAGCGATCCATTAGAATTTTAGGTTTACCTTCTCCCTGCTGACTGGTAATCGGTAAAGCATGAAGGGGGAACAAATGTAAATAGCGATGGGGGATTAAAATTAAGCGATCGCACTCTGGGGGAATCTGCTGAATAATGTCATCTATGTGAATAATTTTTGCCAACAGATGGAGGCGAGTATTCAGACGGCGTTGCCAAGGCGATTCTTTTGGATATTTTCGGTTACTTAGCCAGGTTTTATGATTATTGTAAGCTCTTAAATATCCATTTATCCACTTTCCCAATTTCTCTAAGTCTTTTGGCTCAGATTGCCAAACTATGGGCTGTTGAGTTTCGCTGGTAAAGATAAACGCAAGCAGCTTATCCCCTGTAATGTAAAATTCTACAATGGCAGTATGGTCATCCAGTTTCTGCTGAAATTGCTCAAAGTTAAAGCTAGAACCGATAGGTAAATAGTGGTCTTGTAAATCATTGCGCTGCTGTCGCAATGCTTGAAGACGTTGTGCTAAGACTTTTGGATTTTCAGCTTTGCCCTGTTGGATTTGATATTGACCTGCTGCTATTTCATCCCTGTATTGTTCTAATTGAGTAGCAACATCTACAGGAAAGATGGTTTTCAGGTCACGGCGGAGAATCTCGTCAACTAAATTGCCGGTTTTGCTCCGTTCCACATAGTCAATGGCTGCGGTGATATTAGTTAATGCTAGGCAAACTTCTACCATGCCTCCATAGCTTCCGTGGTGCTTTTCAGCTAGTTTAGTCTTGTATTCTTCTACTCTAGAACCAGAAATAATTTCATCTCGCAGGAATTCTACGGTTTTAATGGCAGCATCAAAAGCCTTGTAAGCTTCCCGGAAATTTTGAGCATCTTGGTAAGCAAAACCCAGGTTATTTTTAGTATCTAGATAGTTTTGAGGAAAAGCCTCAAAGGTTAATAGTCTAAGAGGTTCTTCTAAACAAGCGATGGCTTGTTCTATATTCTTTGCTTTCTCACCTTTTATGCGCTTACGGTAAGCATTACCGAGATTATGTTGTGTGATTGCCCAATCATAAGGAAATGCCTCAAAGGTAAAAACTCTAAGAGCCTGTTGGTAACAAGCGATCGCATCTTCTATATTCTTTGCTTTCTCTCCTTTGATGCGGTGACCGTAAGCATTACCGAGATTAATTTGTGTCATTGCCCAATCATAAGGAAATGCCTCAAAGGTTAATACTCTAAGAGCTTCTTGGTAACAAGCGATCGCATCTTCTATATTCTTTGCTTTCTCTCCTTTGATGCGGTCACCGTAAGCAATACCGAGATTATTTTGTGTCATTGCCCACTCAATAGGAAAAGCGTCAAAGGTTAATACTCTAAGAGCTTCTTGGTAACAAGCGATCGCTTCTTCTATATTCTGTGCTTTTTCACCTTTGATGCGGTCACCGTAAGCATTACCGAGATTATTTTGTGTCATTGCCCAATCTTCAGGAAATGCCTCAAAGGTTAATACTCTAAGAGCTTCTTGGTAACAAGCGATCGCATTTTCTATATTCTCTGCTTTCTCCCCTATGATGCGGTTACGGTAAGCATTACCGAGATTAATTTGTGTCATTGCCCAATCTTCAGGAAATGCCTCAAAGGTTAATACTCTAAGAGCTTCTTGGTAACAAGCGATCGCATTTTCTATATTCTCTGCTTTCTCCCCTATGATGCGGTTACGGTAAGCATTACCGAGAATATTTTGTATCATTGCCCAATATTCAGGAAATACTTCACGGGTGAAAACAGTTAGTATAACTTTATAGCCAGTAATGGCAATTTCTATATTGCTGGCTTTGTCACCCAAGGGGAATTGCTTAATTAGAGTGCTGAAAATTAAAATAACTGCTGCTAGGGATGTGGCTTGATCTGGTTTTAATTCTTCAAGAGTAGTTGTTGCCGAATCCCGCAATTTATCTGCTAAGGTCTGATTAAGTTTATCTGTATTTGCTTCCAGTAATTTCTCAACTACCTGCTGATTACCATTACTGGAAGCAATTGCTTTTAGTACCTCTAACAGAAAGTCGAGTTGGGCATCAGATGTATTGTCAGTCATTGCCATCCACTGCTCTACAATAGTTATTCAAAAAATAGACTTATTGAAAGCACCCTGGATTTACCAATCTTCCGCCACTGCCAATTTAAGTATTCAGCCTAAGCGCTACGCCTACACTACTTGAGGTGCTAATGGGCTACGGGCACCCTAACTTAGTCATAGCTTACTTCTGACTTCTGACTTTTTACTTCTAACTTGCGCGTAGCGCTATATCCCTTAGGGAAAAACAAGAGGCAGAACCTGATAAATTATAGCATTCCTAAAGAAGTCAGAAGTCTGAAGTTAGAAGTCTGAAGTTAGAAGTCTGAAGTGGGTAGTACTGTATTAACATCTAACACACGAGTACCGATTAACCGAAAACTAGTACTGTTGTATGTTAAACATGTACTGATGTATAACAAAGGACTACTAATTTCTCGTTAACTAGTATTGGTGTATAACAAACGAGTACTGGTGTATAACAAATGGGTACCCATTTCTCCTTAACGAGTACCCGTTTCTCGCAAACGAGTACTCGTTTCTCACATAGCAGTACTCGTTTCTCAGTAACTAGTACTTGTTGCTAATTTACTAGTACAAATGTATTAAAAACCGGTACAAATTTGTTCTTAAGGAGTACTATTTTCTCACATAGCAATAGTTGCGTAGTGGCGTGGCACAGCTAATTTAGTGCAATAGCTTTTTCCACTAAACCCTTGTTAAAAGTAGATTATGGTATTTTTCTAAAGCAACATTTAAGCTGTGCCACGCCAGTAGGGTGCGTTAGGGGGGCCTCATTTTCCGCCTCGTAGCCAGGCTTTGGATAGCCCGCCCGGTAACGCACCACCGTGTCAAACAGCTTTTAGGAGATGCACCCCTAATTAAATTCTTAATGGTAAGAGCACACCATTACTTTTGTAGTCAACTTTTAGGTGCGACCCAAGGGCGATTTACTCGCCCTAGGAGGCGCGCACCTTTGCCTCTTGCCTCTTGACTTTTGCCCTTGCGCGTAGCGCTATAACTGTTTCAACCAATTGGTCAAATCCACTTCCGTTTCAAAATCTAACAACGCTTCTCCTAAATCCTCCAACTGCTGAAAGGATAATTTCTCAATTTGATTTTGTAATTGGGGATTGATTTCACCTAGGCGACGGTTAAGTAGACGCTTAATCAAATTAAGCTCATTGCGCTTTCCTTGTTCTAATCCCTGTTCTAATCCTTGTTCTAATCCTTGGCGAATAATTCGTTGATAAACTACTGACTCTTGCATCATATCCTCCCGAAAATAAGCTTGAATTAACTGTTCATCAAATTTCACCCCAGCCAACAGTTGCACGCAAGCAGATAGGTTACGCTGCTGTTGTCTATCTTCAATGATATCGATTCTGGCTGCTACTTGGGATAGCAGGTTTTCTGGGACTTCCGCTTGTGCTAATACTGCCAAGGGTAGTAACCCTGGGGTTGTGAGTAATGGTTGTGGATCACATTCCCAAATCCGAATCACCCGGTAGCGGAAGGATAGGTTCCTCTCGGTAAATTGATTGACAAATACTCCGGCTAATCGGGTTGGTTTCAGGAATATTATTACCTGTTCAATATCACAGCGATACTGTCGATATAACCTGACCCAATAATCGAGCATCCGCAGGGGTAAGGGAGGTTCAGATTGGGGTAGGGTTTGAAATTCCAAATGTAAAATAGCATCAGCAACTCGCACAAAAAACAAGGCATCTGCCCGAATTGGTTCTGTGCTTAATTCGGTGTTAAGAATTTCGATATCCTCTGCTGGTCCTTGGTTAAACAACCAACGGGTAAAGGCTTGGGGATATTGTTCAACTAAATATTTGAGGGTACTATCGTAAGTCATTACATATCAAAGACAACTATATCAATTCTACGACTTTTGAGGTACAAATATCTAGGTTTTAGGGAGCAGGGAGCAGGGAGCAGGGAGCAGGGAGCAGGGAAGAGGGAGCAGGGAAGAGGGAAGAGGTAAAAAATAATGTGTACATCATAGCTAAGAGAAACGCTATAAGATTAAATTATATTCACAAGTTTCCCTCATTAAGGGGCAACTAGATTCAAAAGTCCCCCTTATTAATACTAGATTCAAAAGTCCCCCTTATTAAGGGGAATTTAGGGGGTTCTAAAAGGGATTAACCAAACTGACATGTGTCTGAAACAAACGCTAATTATACTTTATAAATCGGGTGCATCTCCTAAAAGCTGTTTGAGCCGGTGGTGCGTTACGGGGTGGGCTATTTCAAAGCTGGCGAAGAAGCGGAAAATCAGGGCGAGCCCACCCCTAACGCACCCTACACAAAATTTACTAAAAGGGATTAACCATGTCTGAAACAAACACTAAATATACTTTATAAATCCTATGCAATAGCTTTTTTTAACTAACCCTAAAATACAAAAAAAAAAAAATTAAACCTCTTGACAAATAAAAATATAATCATTACAATAATCAATACATACTAAGTTGGAGTTTTTCACAATGTCAGAACAATTTACTCGCAATTTCAAGAAACAACCGACTCAGCACACTCTCAAAGGACCTCGTGAATCAGTAATTTATAGTATGCAAATGTTTTATTCCCTAGGCTATGCCGAAATCGCGGAGTGGACCCCTCTAGAACCGACCGATATTCCAGGAGAAGTAATAACTACTATGACCAAGTATTGGTTGTTGCCATAACACCTTAACTTTCTGGGGGGTTTTCCCCCCTTGGCCAAGGGTTTCGGAAATTTCTGACATATGTGATTGATCTAGCCGTGGATAGTATTTCTACGGCTATTTTTTTATGGAATTAAGAATTAAGAATTTAGAATTTAGAATTTAGAATTGGGAATTTAGAATCAGCAACACCCTTTCCTTCTGCCCTTCTCTCCTTTTCTCCCGACTTCTGACTTCTGACTTCTGACTTCTGACTTCTGACTCCTGACTTCTGACTCCCGACTTCTGACTTCTGACT
Organism: Moorena sp. SIO1G6; assembly: GCF_010672795.1. Taxonomy (NCBI): domain Bacteria; kingdom Bacillati; phylum Cyanobacteriota; class Cyanophyceae; order Coleofasciculales; family Coleofasciculaceae; genus Moorena; species Moorena sp. SIO1G6. Next base: position 67,147 of record NZ_JAAHFZ010000032.1, on the reverse strand, counting down.
TCTGACTTCTGACTCCTGACTTCTGACTCCCGACTCCCGACTCCCGACTCCCTTTGCTATCATTTAAATCTGCAACTGGCATTCTCCCATGAGCCGCCAATCCAGTGTCCGAAGCGTTCTAGGACTTCTTTTCCTATCCAGCCTCACCATTAGCCTGTGGCTCGGTCATGTTCCCGCTACCACCTGGCAACTGCAAGTGGGAAACCCAGCCACAGCTCAATCCCCTGATGCTAGCCAACTTGTCCAACAAGGGGTGGAACACTACCAACTGGGAGATTTTACTAGCGCTATAGAGTATTTGCAAACTGCGCTGACTACTTATCAACAAACCAACAACCGCCCTAACCAAACTATTGTTCTAGAAAACCTAGCGAGAGCTTATCAGCAAATTGGTCAAATCGACCAAGCCATTAACTACTGGGAACAAGTCATCACTAATTATCAGCAACTGGGGGATTTACAACAGGTAGGGCGGATGCTTACCGAACTGGCTCAAGCTTATAGTAAATTGGGGCAAAATCAAAAAGCGATCGCATTATTATGTGGTACCATTAATTATGATAATCCCCAAGATAACCCCTGTGTGCCAGAAAGTGCATTACAACTGGCTCGCACCCATAAAGACCAACTGGGAGTTGCTGCAGCGTTGGGGAGTTTAGGGGATGCTTATCGCCTCAGGGGCAAGTACGATCTAGGGATTAACTATCTCGAAAAGAGCTTAACTATTGCCCAAGATATTGACCACCTTGCCTATCAATCCTCAGCCCTGAATAGTTTAGGTAATGCCTACAGTAGCAAAGCTCAGCTCAGCTATCGTCGGGCAAATTCTGCTGAAAAAATCGAGTACACAAAAAAGGCTTCGGCACTCGCAGAAAAAGCTAAAAATAACGATAGCGAAGCACTAAAGTATTTTCAGAAAAGCCTCGACCTTGCTATTACTCAAAACGACCAATCCGGTCAAATGCGGGCAAGGCTTAATCAGATTCCCCTGTACTATCGCCTTGATAAAAATAGCGCTAGTGTTACGCAATGGCAAAAAGAATGGCAAAAAGCCTACTCCCTCTTGGAAACTCTACCAGATTCCCAGGATAAGGTTTATGCTGCCATTGAGTTAGCTAACCTGTTGCAACCGATTGCTCCGGCTCATGAAACTAGTCCCTGGATGCGATGCTATCAGCCCAAACTAGAACCCCAGGCTATTGCACTCCTCGACCAAGCCGTAAAAATAGCGCAACGGATTAATGACCATCGCTCCCAATCCTTTGCCCTAGGGGAACTGGGTCATATCTATGAGTGTCGTGACCAGTATACCAAAGCCCTAGAGTTAAGCCAACAGGCTAGACTAGCAGCTGAGCAAAACTTGCTGGCAAAGGATAGTCTGTACTTGTGGGAGTGGCAAACAGCACGAATTTTTAAGGACCAGGGGAAAGTAACTGAGGCAATTGGAGCCTATGAAAACGCGATCGCTACTCTCGAAACAATCCGTAGCGATATCCTAACTGCTAGTCGAGATGTCGTGAATTTGAAGCCTTGAGCAATGTCTCCAGAGAAGTTAAGGCAGTGACACAAACCATACCAGAGAGCAAACAGCTACTAGATGAGGAATTTACCCGCGATCGCCTACAACAAGAATTAGGCACAACGGTTTACCCGATTATTCACATAGCTACTCACGGTGAGTTCGGCACTGAACCGGAGGACACTTTCCTAGTCACCGGGGAAAATGATCAACTCACCATTGATGAATTAGATCGGGTAATTCGCAGTGTAGCTAGTACTACTGAACCAGTGGAGTTACTATCCCTGACTGCCTGTCGAACCGCCACTGGTGATGACCGAGCAGCATTAGGTTTAGCCGGTGTAGCTGTTCAAGCAGGAGCCAGAAGTGCTTTAGCCTCGCTTTGGTTCATTAATGATCAAATTACTGCCCAAATTGCTGCCCAATTTTACCAGGGTTTGCGACAATCAAACTTAAACAAAGCCCAAGCGCTTCGTGCTGCTCAAATCGCTTTACTGGAAGCAGGAGGACAATATGCTCGCCCCGCCTATTGGGCACCTTATCTAGTAATTGGAAATTGGTTTTGACACTCCCATATGGACGGGGCTTTAAACCCAAATTTTTTGGTAATCTTAGGTGTCCGACAGACTTGAGTGAACCTGCGTCTATAACCGACCTAGTATACGGATTTTTGGCCATTGGTGCCAGAGCGATCGCAAACAGCCTGATCATTGTCCGCACCCCGCTCTTGCCTAGACGGGGCTTCCAAACATCGGACTATTTTTTGTGAGTTGAGTTAAACAAACTGCTATATACTACGAATGACTGCTAAACAGCTTGCTACCCTCGTGAACAAAGTTCCTATTCTCAGCATTGACTTAGGTCGCACCTCTACTAAAGCTTGTATCAGCCGTTACCCCGATGGTGTAGTGCTAATTCCTGCCAACGTTGCCCATCTCACCGTTGAGCAAGTGCGTCGGGGTGGGTTTGAAGCTCGACTGGGTGACCCTCTATTAGATATTTGGCTCGAGTATCAAGGCAAAGGATACGCCATTGGACAACTAGCTGCTGACTTCGGAGCTAACTTGGGTGTTGGTCAATCGAAAGTAGAAGATGCCTTGATAAAAGTCTTTGCCTGCGTAGGACATTTCGAGCTTCAAGGTGACTTGGCAATTATCATGGGATTGCCCTACCATTCCCAAGAGCAGTTTGAGCGTGAAAAAGAGGAATTAATTGGTATCCTGGCTTCACCTCATGTCATGTACTACAGAGGGGAACCAGTGTCGATTACGATTAAAAAAGTTTGGGTGATACCAGAGGGCTATGGTAGTTTGATCTGGGTTGAAGTTCAGGAAAACGATCCATCCGATGGCGGATTACATGACCGTTCCGTCGCCGTTGTGGATATTGGCCACCAAACCACTGACTTTATCATGGCAGATTCGTTCCGATTTGCCCGAGGAGCATCTCAGAGTGAAGCATTTGCCATGAATGAGTTCTATGATCAATTAGCTGCCCAAATTCAGGGAGCTGACAGTCAATCTTTGCTATTAATCAAAGCGGTTAATCGTCCAGAAGGAGAGCGCTTCTATCGTCCTAAAGGTGCTGCTCAGCCCACAGACCTCGACGAAATTATACCGAGTTTGCGCAAAAGTTTTGCCCGTGAACTGTCTGATCGTTTGCTCGCTTGGCTACCAGAACGCACCACAGACGTAGTGGTGACGGGTGGTGGTGGACAATTCTTCTGGAATGATCTTCAACTTATCTTCAAAGAAGCTAGACTCAAGGGTTACTTAGCTCAACCCTCTCGAAAAGCGAATGCTTTGGGACAATACATTTATGGAGAGGTGCAGAAGCAGTCAGCATCTCGATAACTTGTAGATAAATTGTATTGTAATTATCCGATAAGATTATAGGCATAATTCCCATGGCACCTATAGCAAAAAAAGTAAATAAAACAGTAGCATTTACCGCTAACCGGGAGGATCAAGCCCTACTAAAGGTAGTGGAGAAAGAACTAGCTAAGGGTCAGTATCCTAGCTTTAGCATGTTGTGCAAGCAAGCTCTCCAAGAGTTTCTGTTGAAACCAGAGTCCTCTGAGGAAAAGAAATCCTCCCAGGAAACAACCAAAGAAACAACCGAGGAAACAACCGGTGTTGGAAATCTTGAAGACAAGCTAACCCAACTGCAGCAGCAATTAACTGAAGTGGTACAGGCGTTATCGGTTCAGAGTCCTAGCCAAGTCAATAATCAGCTAAGTGATCTGACTCAACGAATTGAGGAAATAGACTCTAATACAACTGAACAATTGACCCAGTTACAACAGCAGCTTGGGAAATTAGAGCAAGTTATATCTACTGAAGAATCCTCTGACCAACTTGATGATCAATTGACGGCCTTAATCCAACAGGTCAAGCAAGTCGATGACCGTTCTCATCAACAACTCGAACACTTAAAACAGCAAGTTGCTGGTGTAGAAACGGTGCTGTCGAATTTTAGTACGACGGATGTGTCTGGCTTAACAGCACAGGCATCCACAGCAAAAGCGACCAGAGACTCAGATGGGACGGCTAAAGCAGGATTGGAAAAAGACGCTGATCAATCTGATGATCCGTTACTAAGTCGCTTGGGTTCTTTATTAGAGGATTTTTAATTAACTTTATAGTGCTATGACAAAACGCAGAGTTGGACTGCTGTTTGGTGGTGTCTCAGGAGAACACGAAGTTTCCATTAGTTCTGCAAGAGCGATCGCAAACGCTCTGGGTGCTGACGAAAATGCCTCTAAGTACGAAGTGGTGCCAGTGTACATTCAAAAAAATGGCATCTGGACAGCGGTCGAAACTATCGCACAGGTTTTAGACTCGGGAACCCCCCTGGAATCTGCTCCTAGCGGTAATGTCTGGCAATTTCCTACCGTTGCCACTGAGGTAGATGTCTGGTTTCCCATCCTCCATGGGCCAAATGGGGAAGATGGCACAGTTCAGGGATTACTAACTCTGATGGGAGTTCCCTTTGTCGGTAGTGGTGTTCTGGGTTCAGCTGTAGGCATGGACAAGCTGGCAATGAAGACAGTATATGCCCAAGCTGGATTACCCCAAGTCAAATACATGGAAGTTTTGCGATCGCAAGTTTGGTCCGATCCCTGTGTATTTACCAAACTCTGTGACCAAATTGAAGAAACCTTAAACTATCCCTACTTTGTCAAACCAGCTAATTTAGGCTCATCGGTCGGGATTGCCAAAGTGCGATCGCGTTCTGAATTAGAAGCGGCCTTAGATAAGGCTGCTAGTTATGACCGCAGGTTGATTGTAGAAGAAGGAGTAGTAGGGCGAGAAGTAGAGTGTGCTGTACTAGGGAACGATCATCCCAAAGCCTCAGTAGTTGGTGAAATTACCTATGAGAGTGATTTCTATGACTACGAAACCAAATACACTCAGGGTCAAGCGGACTTGTTAATCCCCGCTCCCTTGCCCACTGACGTCATTACCCAGATTCAGGAAATGGCAATCCAGGCGTTTACTGCCGTTGATGGGGCTGGTTTAGGACGGGTAGACTTCTTTTATGTCGAAGCCACTAGGGAAATCTTCATCAACGAGATTAACACCTTACCAGGTTTTACAGCAACCAGTATGTATCCCCAACTGTGGGCAGCTACAGGTGTTTCTTTTCCAGAATTGGTGGATCAGTTAATTCAACTAGCAATAGGGCGGGCTTGAATCTTAGTCCGAAGGGAATATCATGGGAAAGGCTATGCCGAAGATTGAGCTGAGTTAAACAATTTGAGGAGATAAACTTGGAACGGACATTTCTGATGGTTAAGCCGGATGGTGTACAACGGAATCTTGTTGGTCAAATCATCCAGCGTTTTGAGACAAAAGGTTTTACCTTAGTTGGGCTGAAGCTGATGAACGTCAGCCGTGAACTTGCCGAACAGCATTACGCTGTTCACAAAGAGAGACCTTTCTTTCCCAAACTAATCGAATTCATCATCTCTGGTCCCGTAGTAGCAATGGTCTGGGAAGGAAATGGAGTAGTGGCTTCCGCAAGAAAGATAATTGGTGCTACCAAACCTCTGGAGGCTGAACCAGGAACCATTCGGGGCGATTATGGCTTAGACACAGGTCGCAATCTTATCCATGGCTCAGATGCCATTGAGACAGCGCAGAACGAGATTAGTCTCTGGTTTAAGGAAGAAGAGCTAGTTAGCTGGCAACCAACCATAACCCCTTGGCTTTACGAGTAATAGTAACATGAACCTTTAGACCGGAAGTCCAACGCTCTACCCATGTTTGGTGAGCGTTGGTATCATTGATTGGGAGATGGGGGAATTCTTCCCGGCTCTTGTGAAAAGCCTTTAGCGACTAGCTTCTTTTGCGGTTTGCTCTTTCCCCAAAGCCGGTTGCCCTTGGTTTTCCACAGGAATTGGCTCCAGGTCTGGGGTCTTAGACTTTTCAGAAAATCCCCACATGAACACTAGGGCAATAGCAGCAATCATTAACCATTCCGGTGGCACTAATTCCGGTTTAATCGCTCTGACCAACAGCCGCAATCCCACAAAGCCCACGGTGATGTAGCCAGCATCCTCCAGATAGACATACTCTTTCAACCAACGAATAAATAAGCCCGCCATGAAGCGCAGGGTAATTACCCCAATGGTGCCACCAGCAATAACCAGCCAGGTCTGGTCAGAAATTGCGATCGCTGTCGTGACACTATCCAAGGAAAAAGCTAAATCCGTAACAGCAATTAGGGGAATTGCCTGCCATAGAGAAGTAAACTTCGGGCCATGATGGTGATGTTGTTCATCTTCATCAGAGGTGAAATACTCAAAGACCAACCAGAGCAGATAGGCTGCTCCCAATAACTCAAACTGCCAAAACTGCACTACCCAAGTGGCTGTAAAAATCAAACTGATTCGTAGGACATAGGCAACTGCTAAGCCCAAGTTAAGAGCATGGCGTTGAAGTTGTTTGGTTTCTAAGCCTTGGGAGATCGCAGCTAACGCGATCGCATTATCAGCAGACAGTACAGCTTCTAGTGCCACCAGAATCAACAAAACCACAGGACCCTCAAGCCCAACATTAAACGATGAGTTAAGAATTTGGTCTAGCATTAAAAATTATTAATGTCTTAAAAGGTTAACTTAGTCTATGTAATAGACTTAATCGCCTAAATTGCTAAAACTTTGATATCTAATTTAATTAATCTTAACATTTAATCATAATTAAAGTGCGCTGCGACCCCAGGGAGGTTCCAACGCCCACACCGAACCTTCAGCAAGATCAAGGTAATAGCTGTGATCGCAATTTGAGATCAACCCAAGCTAAAAGGATTCTATTATCTGGATTTGACCAGTGATTGTGATAAAATTCCAGAACTAGCCCAATTAGTTGGCTTCGGTGCGACCCGTGGCGAATTAAATTTGCCTAGGTCAAGCGCACCGTGAATGGTATAGAATATCGCTCAAATAAAGGAGATTGTATACGATGCCTATTTCAGATGCCCAAGTTATCGGAGCTCTATTCCTGGCTTTGATTCCGGGATTTCTAGCATTCCGGCTGTCTACGGAACTTTACAAATAATCCTGGGAAGCTCAAAGCCTTGCTCCTAAGCGGCCTGGATCTAGAGCGGACAAAGGATAAACAAAATAGTTTAACTAACCCACCCATAATCTAGGATTTGGGTGGGTTAGCTTCCTCCGCGATTCATCCCACATCTCAATGCCCAGCATGAGTGTTTAAAGTTACCGTAAGGATAGGGTCGCCTTTATGGTTAGTCGGTTATGCGTAAAAGGGTTAAAACTTTGCCGATTTTGGCTCCACTAACAATCAGGTTTCGTCTCCAGGGATGAATCGCGGACAGGAACTCTGATAAACAGCCTGAAAAACGTTATACTAAAAATAGTAGGGAAAACAAATTAAGAGCTAACCGCCACCTACTAATTAAAAATAGAACTTATTGTATTGTTCCGGCGCGGAGGGGCATCCCGTGTCGTTAATAAAGTAACCCGTGTATCCTAAGCGATGGCTGGAGTTGGTAAGAAGCCCACACTGTAATCTTCGATGAGCGTGTGGGAGTATGTCACTTAAACTAGTTAATCAATGGCGAAGCCTCATTAAAGCTAGTGAAATCCTTGACACTCGCTCACGCTCATCACGGGATTATAGTCAGGGATTCTTAAGAGCATAAAACTCTTAATGGCTGAGCCAAACAGCCTCTAGACTCTCTGACAAAATCCTTGAGCTTACTTGCATCTTGATCTACGCTTTTAGCAGCGGCTTTTCAGCTGGCGCGCAAACCGGCACCTTTTGGGTGCATTAATATTTTTTAATCTTAGCAGAGCTCATCAAGAAGCGCAACAGATTGAGTCTCCAATTCCCAAGGGTCAGAAGTTACCCCAGCGAGCAATCCCTCGCTGGGGCAGCCTTTATGGTTGGGAGGCTTGGCTGAAAAGGCTTAAAACTTTGAGGCGCGACAATCGCGCGAATTTAATTACGGGTCAAGCGCGCCTCCATGATTAAGGCAAGAGACGAAACCTTAGATCAGGTCGCCTTTATAACAACAGTTTTAAACCTTTTCTGCATAACCTACAACCCAAAAAGGCGACCTGATCTTACGGTAACTTCAAACCTTATTTTAAGGTTTCGTCTCCGGGCTGTGTGGGTCACCTGCGTCCACACTCTATAAGCCCCCTTTCCCGCGCTTCATACGCGGGTATAACGGGAGGGGAATTGGATTTGAATGATGGCTGCCAACGCCAGTCTACCTGGGAATGTTAATAGATATTTTATATATTATAAGCAATAATTCTGAATTATTATCCTGAGTGGAAGATCCTTTCCCTTGGATTGGAGTCAACACCAGGCAATTTATGTGATCGAACTCACATTATGCTAAGCTCTTAGTCTATTTGGGGGTTTGATTCTTCCATAAAGACTATTCTTTAGCTAAATTATCTGGCTAAATAAAAGGTGCATACTCAAAACTCTATCCTAATCAACCCAATAATAAACCCAAGGGCGCTGGTGTGCCAGCGTGGCATTGTAAAAGGAAATGAACGCAATCCAACCCCCTCACTCAACTCGGCTACCATCAAAACCTCGCCGAAGAGTTCCTCGAATCAAGCACCGTCCGCAGCGACAGTCTTACGGGGCAGTTGCTGGTGAAACTACTGCTAAGTTACTTGTTAACCTAGTTCTCTGTGCCGCTGCGATTACCGCACTAATGGAACTATTACCTTATCATCTCTCACAGCAAGCCAAGTTGCGAGAAGTCAAACGAGAGGTGAAGCGAACTGAAACACGAGTGAATAAATTGCGCCGTGAATTCAGTCGCTCTTTTGACCCCAGGCAAGCCCAGAAAGTAATGCGAGAGCAAAGCTTACGACGTGATCCAAATCAGGTTCAGGTCGTCTGGCAAGATCCAGACTTAGGGGATGGAAATTAGTTATACTTCCGGTGGGCATAAACTGAGCTAAAGGTAATAGGTCGAGGTGGCTCGATGCGTTCGCGTAGCGTCTCCTAGGTCGAATCGCTGTTTGGGACCGTTAGAGCTAAGCACTAACCCCTTCAAGCTCTCAGTGGCTTAAGCAAATCATTGATCCAATTTTCCACTTTCTCGCGCAAGGAATCAGAAGAACCAGACTTTGGCAGCCACTTCAGAGCCTTGTGATAGTCGCTGATGGCACAGTTCCAGTCACCCCTGAGATGGTAAGTACGCCCTCTCTGAGCATAGACATGGTCTTCCAGGCATCCCAGCATTAGAGCCATGTCAAGGTTTTCTAGGGCTAAATCGTACAATCCCAATTCCCGGAAGGTGATCCCTTGGTTAATCCAGGTGCGGATATTTCCCGGATTGAGATCAATAGCTTGCTCGTAGTCGGTGAGGGCTTCAGCCAGTTGCCCAACTGATGCATAATAATTAGCGCGATTGTTGTAAGCACTGTCCAATGTTGGATCAATTCCCAGTGCCTGATTGTAATCAAATAAGGCTTTGTAGGGCTGACCACTTTGGAAATACAGCAATCCCCGATTGTTGTAGTCTGATGCGCTGGTGGGATTGAGATTAATCAACTGGGTTAACAATGCGATCGCACTGTTGTAATCCCCTTGTTTCACTTTCGAGTTTGCTAAGGTGCGCAGGCTTTTCACAGAGTGTATGTGGCTTTTTCTAGGCACTAGCCTCACTGGCGCTAAATGCCTGTGGTTTTTACGGGACATTGGGAACCACTGTCGATTTTGGTTTTGCCGATTTAGAAAAGTAGGAGCATTCATATTTGCCTCAACCTCATTTGCAGCCTATCTAGATTCAACCTTACGGCTAACAGCACCCAGCTGGTTGGTCTTAATGTGTCACTTATTAATGCGTCTTCGGTGTACCCAAGAAAACCATCCAGATTGTCCCTACAACTTGGGACTCTTCTTTGAAGACTACAGCAGTAATATTACAGTTTCCTGAAAGACGAATTAATTTTGTCCGGATGATTTTATAGAGGGGCTGGGACTGGACACTTTTGGGAAGATGCACAATTCCCTAGGGGTTTGGGGTTTGGGGTTTGGGGTTTGGGTGTCATTACTGAAATGCAGCTATAGCAGAAAGCGGATAGATGTGTTCAAAATAGTATAGTTACTATTCCACCGCATCCACTCTCAGGAGGAAATCCTGTGCCATCCCTTCCACCTTCAATTCCACCTGTGTCTTCGCCCCCAACCAACCAATGGCTGCGAATGGTAGGGATGTGGCTAGCAGTTGCTGTCATTGGTGCAGGGCTAGGTTGGTCATATCAAGAATGGCAAAGTTATCGAAATCTACTATTACGCTTAGAAGAGATTCAGAAGCACCGATCAGAACGGGAATATGAAGAATGCATCAATAAAGCCACGACTATTCCTGAAAAGTCGCCTATATATCAACAGACTCAGGTGATTTTTAATGAGTGTGCCCAGAAACTATTTGGCAAAGCTAAGATACTAGCTGCAGCGAACCAATTTAAAGACGCAATTATCGAGGCCAATAAACTGACCCCAGATAGTGCTCCTTACCAAGAGGCACAACAGTTAATTAATCAGTGGTCTAACCGCCTATTTCAGAAAGCTACCAAGCTGTATCAGGAACAAGGGAAGCTCAATGAAGCCATTGCTCTAACTCAAGTCATTCCTGAAACTAATCTGATTCGTCAAAGATTACCCGAGACCATTGCCCAATGGAAACAAGAGTGGGCTGTGAATGTATCGATTCGCAAACAAGCACTTCAAGCTCTGGAGGCAGGTCAATGGCAACAGGCTAAGCAAAAGGCTAGGAGGGTGACCACTAGCTATTGGCAAAAGAAAGTTGAACCAATTATAGACAGGGCAGATGCTAAAATTTCTACCATAGAAGCCCACAAAGAAGCTCAACGAGTCAGACGACAAGCCCAGCAAGATGCTCAACGAGTCAGACGACAAGCCCAGCAAGATGCTCAACGCATAGCCAGAGAAAAAGCACAACAAAAAGCTCAGGAGCAGGATCAACGAAGACAGCAATGCATTAAGCTGGTAACGAAATACACTGAAGAGAATGAGTGGGCTCTCAAAGAATACGAAAGGTTAAGATGTGATGATTTTCCCCATGAGCTCTTTTAACCAAGCGATCGGGTTGTTCTTCTCCTAGACAAGTTGGTTTGTTGGCACGCCCTTGATTAGGAATTAAGTACCATAACTTAACCCAACATCTAACACCTCAAACCTGACATCTAACATTTAATACATAACACCTAACACCTAAGCATCAAAACTCCATTGACAGAGTACTAGCTTAGTTTGAGCCCCTGACTAGACCTGAGAGGCTCAAGGATTGCCATAATTTTTGTAAAGTATAATGAATGATTTATTCGCAACTACATGGCTGATACAACTGCCTGGGTGAATCTCCTCACCCCCTTACCATTCCTCCCCCCTGAACACCCTCTGCCATCCCTATTGGCAACAGCAACGGAAGCCACTGCTAATGCTAATGAAGCAGAAAACGGTTCACTGGTTCTTGCAGGAGTGCTATTGAGTCTAGTGGTGATCTACTTCGCCAGTAAACTTGGAGGCGAAATTTGTGCTCGGATTAACTTACCACCGGTATTAGGGGAATTGGTCGGTGGTGTAGTTGTCGGGGTTTCTGCCCTAAATCTGCTAGTTTTCCCAGAAGGGGGCAGTGCGGCTAGCAATTCTGTAATGATGAGCTTTCTCCAAACTACGGCTGGTCTAACCCCAGAAGCTACCAACTCAGTCTTTGAGTCTACTAGCGAGGTGATTTCCGTCTTAGCGGAACTCGGCGTGATCATCCTGTTATTTGAAATTGGACTAGAGTCTGACCTCAAAGAACTGATCCGTGTTGGTCCGCAGGCTGCTGTGGTAGCTGTAGTTGGCGTGGTTGTCCCCTTTGCTGCTGGTACTGCTGGTTTAGCTTACCTATTTCATATTTCTGCTGTCCCTGCTATTTTTGCTGGTGCTGCCCTAACTGCCACTAGTATCGGGATTACCGCTAAAGTCCTAGCAGAAATTGGACAGTTGAGTTCTAAAGAAGGGCAAATTATCATTGGTGCTGCCGTACTCGATGATGTCCTAGGAATTATCGTCCTGGCTGTGGTGGCTAGTCTGGCAAAAACTGGGGAAGTCGTGATCACTAATGTGATCTATTTGATTATTAGTGCTGGTGTCTTCCTAGTTGGAGCAATTCTAATCGGTCGCTTCCTCGGTCCGTATTTCGTTGCCTTGGTCAAGGAAATGAAAACCCGAGGTCAGGTATTACTGACAGCACTCATTTTTGCCTTTGTCTTGTCCTATATTGCCACAGCTATCCAATTAGAAGCCATTTTGGGAGCCTTTGCTGCTGGGCTAGTCTTGGCAGAGACGGATAAGCGTCGAGAATTAGAAGAACAGGTCTTACCAGTGGCAGATATACTTGTGCCCATCTTCTTTGTTACTGTGGGAGCCAAAACTGATTTGAGTGTGCTTAACCCAGCAGTTCCCAGTAATCGCGAGGGTTTGATCTTGGCAACTTTCCTGATTGTGGTGGCAATTCTTGGTAAGGTGATCACAGGATTGACAGTCTTTGGTCAATCAGGAATTAACCGTCTGGCTATTGGGGTTGGCATGATTCCCAGAGGTGAAGTGGGGCTAGTCTTTGCTGGTGTTGGTTCAGCAAGTGGTGCTCTTTCAGAAGCCACTGAAGCAGCGATTATCATGATGGTTATTTTAACGACTTTTATCGCTCCGCCTTTGTTGCGGTTGGTCTTTCAAGAGCCATCTGAGCCGGTGGAAACAGCTGGAGAGTCTTGAGACTTGTTGCTAAGCTATCTGAGCTTGCTGATTAAAGACAATTATTGATGCAGGATTCTTGAAGAATCCTGTTCAATTTAGTTGATTGTGTATGCTTTAAGATTTGACAAAGCTAAGTGTGTTAACTAAAACCAAATTTTCGATTCAGAGAAACCCGTGTATACTGAAACTCTTGAAACTTAACCAAGCTAATCTACGTCCGAGTCTGTTAACGGTTTTAATAAGATTAATCAGATTAATCTTATTAGTCAAACAGACTAGACATTGCTTGACTGGGCTATTAATTAGGGGTATTCATCGTGAGTGGTTAGGGATTAGCGGTTAACTATAGCCTACTCTAGGCAGCTGTTGGGGTCTAATACTTAACCGCTAACAGCTGGTATAACCAATTGCTATAACCAATTGCTATAACCAATTACCTAAGATACATGATACAGGAGTAAGAATTGTGAGGTTTCGCTGGCTACTGCTACTCTCCAGCTCTTTGACATTTTCTCTATTTTCATTGGCGGCTCAAGCCCGTGAACTACTATTTTGGCAATATGATCGCAATCAGAATCGCCTGGAATTTACCACTGATGTGGGTGTACAACCCACAGCCCAACTCATTTCTAATCCTACCCGGTTAGTGATTGATTTACCGGGAATTAACGTCGGAGGTCCATCAACAAATCAGCGTCTAAGCGGGGCGATTCGAGAAGTGCGAGTGGGTCAATTTGAGAGACAAACCACTCGGATTGTGGTTGAATTGGCTCCTGGTTACACTATAGACCCCCAGCAGGTAAAATTTCGGGGTATTAGCCCCAATCAGTGGACTGTACAATTACCTCAGCCCTATCGAGGGTCACTGCCGGTTCTGCCTAACCCAGCACCGCCATCTCTACCACCGGCTCAGCCACCGACCCGCACTCAATCCCCTCCACCACGGCCAACTATTCCGAGATCCAATCCAACTATTCCGAGATCCAATCCGGGGATTCGCCGCCAAGGCTTTCAGATCAATAGAAATGGATTTTTTGTCAGTACCGATGGTGGGAAACCTATCATTCAAATCGAACGAAGTCGCAATAACCGCCGCATTAACATCGACCTAGAAGGGGTTACAATTGCCGAGAGTCTGTTAGGGGAGGATTTGGAGGTAAATCGCTACGGGGTTAGCAAAATCGAGTTTGAAAAGAAAAAAGAGTCCCCACCGATTGTCCGGATGACCCTAAATGTGGATAGTGACAGCCCTGATTGGCTGGCATCGTTCAGTCAAAGATTGGGAGGGGTGTTGATTTTCCCTAGGGGGATCCCAGCTCAACGCTTAGATAATGGACCAACATCCAAAGTGCCAACGAAACCGATTCAATCTCGTGGCTCGGCTAATACCGGTAAGTTAGCCACCATTGGGTCAGTGGAACTGGCTAGTAATCAGACTCAGCTATTGATTAAGGCTAACCAACGGGTCAGAGCCACTAGCAAATGGGATCCTCGTTCAAAGGCTTACCAAATTACTATACCGAATGCCAAACTAGCTGAGAAGTTCAGTGGCCCTCAACTTAATACCACTAGTCCCGTATCAGAGGTGATGGTTCGGCAGGAGGACAAAAACACGGTGCTGATTCTGGTACAACCATCAAACGGTACCCGAATTGGTAGCCTCAATCAGCTCAATGATCAGCTGTTGGCTCTGCAACTGAGACCATTTCTATCAAGGAGGCCAACCAGGATACCCCCGCGCTCGATTCCTGTGCCACCGCCTAACTCGATTCCTGTGCCACCGCCTAACCGGACTCGCCCACCAATTCCCAGACGTCAGGTTCCCAAAGAGCGCCTGGTAGTGGTCATTGATGCCGGACACGGTGGCAAAGACCCTGGTGCTATTGGTATTGGGGGTATACAAGAGAAGGATGTTAATTTGTCGATTTCCCGACAGGTGGAAGCGCTGTTGGAAAAACAGGGGATCCAGGTTGTCATGACTCGCTCAGATGACCGATTCATCAGTCTGAATGGACGAGTTCAAGTGGCAGAACGGACTGATGCTGATTTATTTGTCAGCATCCACGCTAATGCTATCGGGCGTAACCGACCGGATGTGAATGGATTAGAAACTTACTACTACTCTACTGGTCAGAGTCTTGCCCAAACCATCCACTACACTATCTTGCGGAGCGTGGATATTAGTGACCGACGTACCCGACGGGCGAGGTTTTATGTGCTCAGGAAAACCTCCATGCCAGCAGTTCTGGTAGAAGTTGGTTTTCTAACCGGCTATGAAGACTCCGCTAAACTGAAAACTTCCGCCTATCGCAGCCAGATGGCTAGAGCGATCGCTCGTGGCATCCTCCTATATATTCGGCAAAATCGGTTATATTCGGCAGAATCGGTTGACCTAAGTTAAGTTCTGATATTTTGTCAATTCTTAATTGATAATTGCTAACCTATAATCTAACAATTTTCTTGTTTTGAGCGAACCTAAGTAATTTGTTTATTGCCCCTGGGTGGGTAGGTGCCAATTCTTAGCCAATGATCAATAACCAAATTTTGATCTCTCGAACTCAACCCCAGAGTAGTCCTATCGGGATTTTCGACAGTGGTGTGGGGGGTCTGACTGTTCTGAGGGAACTATACAAACAACTACCATCCGAATCAATTATTTACTTTGCTGACACAGCACGGCTACCCTACGGTACCAGATCTACCGATGAAATCGTGCAGTTCGGCTTCGAGATTCTCAGCTGGATGGTGCAACAGGATGTCAAAATGGTGGTGATGGCCTGCAACACCAGTTCGGCTCTGGCATTGGAAACTCTGCGTAGTGAGTTTGACATCCCAATGCTGGGGCTGATTCTACCGGGTGCCCGTGCGGCGCTCCACCAAGGTCGTCGGATTGGGGTGATTGCTACACCAGCTACGGCTGCCAGCAATGCTTATCGAAATGCTATTTTAGAGGTTGAACCAACGGCTCAGGTCTGGCAAGTGGGTTGTCCGGAGTTTGTGCCATTAGTGGAGCAAAATCGCTTGTGCGAACCCTACACTACAGCGGTAGCACGGCAGTACCTAGAACCTTTGCTAGCAGCCCAAATTGATACCCTAGTTTATGGCTGTACTCATTATCCCCATCTCGAACCGATCCTACGGGAAATATTACCCCCAGACGTTAAATTGGTAGACCCAGCGAAATACGTTGTTGCTGCTGCTGCTCAAGAACTGGATTTAATTGGAGGGAAGAATACTGGGGAGGCAAGACCAACTCGCTTTGGGGTCAGCGGTTGTCCTCAACAGTTTGCCCAACAGTCCCTAAAATGGCTGGGTTACACTCCAACAGTTGAAAAAATACATCTACCACAGGTCTCAATCCCTAGGATACCTTTAGGTGCGACCCGTGATGGCGAGCAATCCCTTGACCGTAGGTCACGCTAAGCGAACGCCATCACGGAAAGCGCACCTTTAGAATCGGTAGATTGACCAATAATAGACCGATTTTTTTTACCATAAAATGGCTTGTGGAGGCAATAGTTAACGCATCCCACTTTCCTTAGGTGAAGTCGTTGCTCAGAGGCGACTTCACCTAAGTTAGTTATTATCAAGATTAATTTTTCGCAATTTTTTCGGTCACTTTAACCCCTTTAACTCACCCTAGATCTAAATCAAGCTAAATCAAGGTTTGGCTCGGCTTGTCATATCATCTCCGGATAATTACCCTTAATAATCTGTCGCCCACGGGAAC
The DNA here is from genome assembly GCF_010672795.1 of Moorena sp. SIO1G6. Lineage (NCBI taxonomy): Bacteria > Bacillati > Cyanobacteriota > Cyanophyceae > Coleofasciculales > Coleofasciculaceae > Moorena > Moorena sp. SIO1G6. Next base: position 50,631 of record NZ_JAAHFZ010000032.1, on the reverse strand, counting down.
GCGCACCAAGAGACGGGAAAGGGGAATTCATAGTTTTGTAAATTTTTGTTTCAAACTTATCACAATTAACGTAAAAGCGAAAACTCACGCTGAAGACTACTTTAGTAACTCAAAACCCTAGTTGTTGAGTAAGCAGTCAGCTATCAGCTTAGTCAAGAAACAGAGTCAAGTCATGGAATTTTTTTCCTGGGCGACTCTTGTCTATTAAAATCTGGTTTATCGCTTTTTTATAACCATTAAAAATTGCGAATTACTAATTTACCCTTAACCTTTAGCCATAAAAAATCAGGGATATAATAATTAGTAAAGCAGATTTGATCACCAATAACGTTACGTTTATTTTATAAGTCATCCAACTATGTCAGCTCTAACTATTAAAGAAATCAAACTCGATAGCCTTTCTGTGGAAGAACGCTATGCACTTGACATTATAGTCAACCTGCCAGTGCCTCAGGTTAGTAAACTCCAAGAATTAATGGAATTGGAGGTAGAAGAAGTTATTAGCCCTATAATTATACAAAATTTTATTGAACTGTGTCAAGAATGCGGCTTGGACTTGTCTGAGCCAGGAGTCAATAAGTTTAAAGATGCTAACAAACTCGGTAATACTGGAGCTGTCAGAGGAATTATTGGTCCTCAAACGGCTCAGTTTTACTTTGATGCTATCATCAAGAAAGTAACACCAGAGTTGCCACCAGGTACCGATAGAAACATTAACCAAGCTGGTTTAGATCTGGTTAAAGAGTTTGAAGGACTCCATAAAAGGTGCCCCGATGGCAGAGTAGAAGCTTATATCGATCCGGTGGGAATTCCTACTATTGGATGGGGTCATACTGCTGGTGTTAGGATAGGAGATATCATCACTGTTGAGCAAGGGGAGAAATTGCTCAGACAAGATTTAGAAAGTTCTGAATCTACGGTGAGTAATCTTGTCAAAGTATCACTGACTGATAATCAATTCTCTGCTCTAGTTAGCTTTGTGTTCAATATAGGACCAACAGCGTTTAGGCGCTCTACATTGTTACGTAAGTTGAATCAGGGTGATGTTCAAGGGGCGGCCAAGGAGTTTCTTCGTTGGAACAAGGGTGGTGGTCGAGTCCTATTAGGCTTGAGCAAACGCAGAGAAGCGGAGCGTAAACTGTTTCTGAGCTAATTCAAATTGAAGGTTAAAGGTTGCAGGTTGAAAGGTTGAAAGTTTGAAAGGTTGAAGATTGTCATCCAAGGCTACACCTAATACCTAACCCCTAACCCCTCTAAGTTTGGCAAAATGTATAATAAAAGACCTATCACCCAGTAAGGTAATTACTCACCTTAGCCAAAAAAATGGGTTTAAAGCCCCGTCCTTCTAGGACGGCTTTTATTTTAATCTCTGACTTGACAGTTTTCACAGAGCGTGTTATTGAAAAATATAACAGATAACTAAAAACAATACGGATAGACACTATCTTAGAATAAGTAGACAATGTAAAAAACAAGCTAAGAGATAAGCATGTTGCATAATCCAATCTAACGATTTGGTCGTCTATGAAAATCTAAGATTAAAAAAAATATGGGCTCTCCTAGACTGATTATAGTAAATGAGTAGTTTAAATTAGCGATTACCCCTTAAATAGCAAGGGATTCAATAAACTAAAAATACATTTTTAGTTTATTGGCATTTTTAAATTAATCAAACCCTTGATTAGTAAAGGCTATGGCGATTATTTTATACTTTATAATAGCCACTCTAGGAGAGCCAAAATATTTAAAATCATTGTCTATCTAAATCCTTAATAATTTAGGTACGGTGGGGCACACCGAAACCTAGGTCATAGACCAAACACGCTCATGGAGAATTGTCCTCTACCTTTCCTGGCTCCGGCCTGGTTAGGCAAGACAGCTCGTTGAAGTGAGAATCCCCGTCCATAAGCGGGCGGGGAGTGTCAACAAACCAAAAGTTTATTTGGGCTACAGGCATGACCAAACAAGCACCTACTTCCTTGCTTTACCTAAACGTGGCACCGACTCAAGTAGTGCGTTGCTCCTTGGAAGAATCAGGAAATGCGATCGCACGGCTGGGAAATCGTCCTTTGATTCTAGGAGGTCAGCATACTCTGGCTACCCTAGCCTCATCACTGGAATCGGTTTTGGAACAGCATCAACTCAGTTATGAATGTGCATCCTACAGTCCTGATTGCAGTGAGAAGTCTCTAGCTAAACTCTCAGAAGCTGTTGCTGCTCATCAATCTGACTTGATTATTGGGATTGGCGGAGGTAAGGCGTTGGATACTGCTAAAATCCTAGCGCACCAGTGCCAGTTACCTGTGGTTACTGTACCCACCTCTGCTGCTACCTGTGCCGCTTGGACAGCTCTATCTAATATCTATTCTGACCAGGGGGCTTTCCTGTATGATGTTGGACTTGACCATTGCCCAGATTTATTGGTACTTGATTACAGCTTGATTCAGACAGCGCCCCAACGTACCCTAGTGGCTGGGATTGGTGATGCCTTAGCGAAGTGGTACGAAGCTTCAGTTAGTAGTGGTAGCGCTACAGATACTCTAATTATTGCGGCTGTCCAACAGGCAAGGGTATTGCGAGATATTTTGTTCCAAAAGTCGGTTGATGCTCTAACCCAACCTGGTAGTGAAGTTTGGCGGGAAGTTGTCGATGCAACAGTTTTACTGGCTGGTGTGATTGGGGGCTTGGGTGGAGCTAGATGTCGTACTGTTGCTGCCCATGCTGTACATAATGGTTTAACTCATATACCAGCAGCTCACGATTCTTTACATGGTGAAAAGGTGGCTTATGGCATTTTGGTGCAGCTGCGTTTGGAAGAAATGCTTCAGGGGAACCAACTGGCGGCATCAGCACGGCAACAGTTGCTGAAGTTTTATGCTGAGCTTGGTTTGCCCCAAACTCTCCAAGACCTGGGATTGGGGTCGATTACCTTGGCTCAGTTACAGAAAGCAGCTGAGATTGCCTGTGGGGAAAATTCTGATATTCATCGGCTACCGTTTAAGGTGCTTCCAGAACAGCTGATGGCAGCAATGGTTTCTACTAGGATACTAGTTGAGGGCAGTCGTAAGGAGTTAAGTTTGCCAGCGGTTGAGGTTGAAGGTTGTCTGTCAGAATGAAGAATGTAGAATGAAGAATGTAGAATTTGGAATTCTACATTCTTCATTCAAAAATGTTGCAGGTTGCAGGTTGTAGGTTGAACGGTGTTGGGTTAAGGTTGCAGCTTTTGAGCTCAAACCTGTTGACACTCCCCGACCATTAGGCGCGGGGATTCCTAGATCAACGAGCCGCCTTAAACCGCCGTATTCCTATCTTTAACGCCGTCAAAAATAGGACAGTACTTAACCAAAAACCCGTCAAGACCAAGTTTTTAGTCAATTTACGACAGACCCAGAGGGCGATTCTCCCTAGGCCTTTGGTTACTTAGTTGGAAGTGCCTTTAAGAGTCCGTTTCTCTTCCTTTTCGCCTGGTTCCGGTGTGCCCCACCGTACCGTTTCTTTTTCTCAAGTTGTGATTTTTCTGGGTTCACACGTTAATTGTTAGTTAACGATTGGGTTTTTAAGGAGGATTTTCCCTGCCCTCCGGGCATTACTGTTTTAAGGTCAAGCAGTGGCGGGCTTCTCTCCCGGTTGCGCCAAGGCCAAAGGCCACGCTACGCGAACGGTTTTTCAACCTGTACCCTATACTTATATACCCTAGGGCTAGATAATCGTCAACCCTTTAGACTAGATTTCTTTTAGGCTAAAAGCGCGCTAGTCGCTTTCATCTCCGCTCGCTTTGTGGCGGAGTTTTCAGTGTTCGGATTTCTAATAACCTTTTATATTACTAGCATTTTCCCTTATACTGGCTCTCAACTCGTTCGCGATCGCGTGGCCTTTTGGCCAAAGTCAAAAATTCTAGGTTTTGACCTTCAACCGGCTAACTTCCAAACCTGACACTGATGATGGTAGATTTGATTACCCCAGCACAACGACTAAGCGCACTCCCTCCCTATGTATTTGCTCGTTTAGATGAATTAAAAGCAAGAGCCCGTGAGCAAGGGCTGGATTTGATTGACTTGGGGATGGGTAATCCTGATGGTTCAGCACCGCAGCCGGTGATCGAAGCAGCGATCGCAGCCTTAAAAAATCCGGCTAACCATGGTTATCCTCCCTTTGAGGGGACTGCTAATTTCCGTCGGGCAATTACGAATTGGTATCACCGCCGCTATGATGTGGAGCTAGACCCAGACAGTGAAGCTTTACCTCTGTTAGGGTCCAAGGAAGGACTAGCTCACCTAGCCTTGGCCTATGTGAATCCGGGAGATTTGATTTTAGTACCTTCTCCTGCTTATCCGGTCCACTTCCGGGGTCCGTTGATTGCTGGGGGGGAAATTCACAGCTTGGTTTTGAAACGGGAGAATGATTGGCTGATTGATTTAGGGGCAATTCCGGATCAGGTTGCCCAACGAGCTAAGATCCTCTATTTTAACTATCCCAGTAATCCGACCACCGCTACCGCCCCAAGGGAGTTTTTTGAAGAAATTGTTGCCTTTGCCCGTCGGTACTCAATTCTGCTAGTACATGACTTATGTTATGCGGAATTAGCATTTGATGGCTATCAGCCTACTAGCTTGCTGGAAATTCCTGGCGCTAAAGATATTGGTGTAGAATTCCACACCCTATCCAAAACTTATAATATGGCTGGCTGGCGCGTTGGCTTTGTAGTGGGGAATAGCCGCATTATTCAAGGGTTGCGTACCTTAAAAACTAATCTGGACTATGGGATCTTTGCTGCCTTGCAAACCGCTGCTGAAGCGGCCTTGCAACTGCCAGATGTTTACCTTCAAGACGTCCAAAACCGTTACCGCCGCCGCCGAGATTTCATGATTGAGGGTTTGGCAGAGTTGGGTTGGCAGATTCCTAAATCCAAGGCAACCATGTATCTGTGGGTTCCTTGCCCAGTAGGGGTAAGTTCAACGGATTTTGCTCTGGATGTTTTGCAGCAAACTGGAGTAGTCCTCACGCCGGGAAATGCTTTTGGCATCGGGGGTGAAGGGTATGTGCGGATTAGTTTGATTGCGGAATGCGATCGCTTGGGTGAAGCCCTCAATCGGTTGAAACAAGCTAATATCCGCTACCAAGCCGAAACAATGGTTAAGGTTTAAGGTTTAAGGTTTAAGGTTTAAGGTTTAAGGTTTAAGGTTTAAGGTTTAAGGTTTAAGGTTTAAGGTTTAAGGTTGTAAATAGGTGCAAGTTGTAGGTAGGTGCAGGTAAGTGAACTCAACAACTGTTGGGGGAATTATATCAAATCTGGTAGCATCGGTTTACAACTTGCATTTGCCTTAACTATCCTTACCGACAGCGATTTTTGCGTATAGCTGTCAGTGAGAATGGCCAGAGTTTAGAATGGGTGCATCTCAGTTTTGCCTAATGGCAAAACTGAGATGCACCCTGGCGGACTTCCCCCTTGACGTTGCGGTTTAATATCTCCGGTTTCTCTATGTTGTTTTAGTAATTTTTGAATAAAGCTTTTGGCTACACCAAAACGTTGAGCTAAGTTTCGGAGGTGCGACCCTAGGGCGAGTAAATCGCCCTAGGAGGCGCGCACCTTGATAATTTTTATTTGTTATGAATTTATAGAATTTTTTGCCGAAAGTCAAGAGAGTAAGGTTTCATACGAAATTTTTATAATTAACTATTTAATCTATTTATAATTGTACCTCATAGCTATGAGAAACGCTATATATTCCAAGCAGTAACGCTTCAAGTCCTAATTTTGATCAGCAATCAGCAGCTATTCCGACAACCCCAAAAAAAGCAATACCTCCTATCATTCCGAGCGGTAGCGAAATTTTAGCTAAACACTACCAGCGCGTCATGCAGGAGATACTCAATTATGCTTTACCAGCATTCTGAATTATTCACTCAACACCCGCTGCAATTAAACAGCGGGTGTTTTTTACAATGAACTATCTTCCTGGGGGGGTGACATACAAGCTGAAATCCTTACTGGATAATAATTTCAGCCCATAAGTTCCAAAAATATACATTCTGTTTTGGGCGCTCCTTTGGACGTAGTTATAAGGGTTTGAGCTTGCCATTAAGCGATGCAGCTTCGGAACAGGGGAGGCAGCGCGGTCTTGGGGGTTCCCCCCATGAGCGACTGCCGTGGTTTCCCCCACTCGCGCTTTGCATCAAGACAATGACTTGAGGGTTAATTTCCGACTGTATCTTCCATGAGCCCATTGGCATCAAAGCCTTATAGAGTAAGCTTTTTGGGGCTCATGTCACCCCCTCAGCTATCTTCAGAAGGCTTTTGCTTATATACTTTTTTAATTAATTTTTTCAAATCATCCCTATCAAAAAGCATAATGTCAGTCTTAGCTGCCAGATTTTTTGCAGGTTCTGTAAACTTACTATTAGTGATAACTAGTCCCAGGTTCGCCTGATAATAGCCAATTGCCCCTGTTACTTCCTGAACGGCCTTAATCCCTACGCTACCTTGTTGTATCTTGGCTTGAACAACAGCCTTTATCTCCCCTTTTTTAATTACCAGATCGGCTCCATAATCCGCAGTTGCTGCAGTGCGCTTCACTTGGTAGCCCAGTTGCTTAAATAATTTAGCCATAAATTTTTTAAACTCCCTCCCCTTCATTTTATCAATTATATCTAAGTGTTCATCAATATCCTCTATAGATTCAATATCTAAGTGTTCATCAATATCCTGTTTCGATTCACGCCTATCATCAACCAAAGATTTACCATTATTTACTTCTGCTTTGAGTTTGCGTTTCCAATCAACTTTATATTTCTTTATTCCTAAATTATCAAAAGATGATGAATTCGATGCCCGCCTATCCTCAACCGAAGATTTACCATTATTCACTTCTTCTTTGAGTTTGCGTTTCAAATCACGAGAAACCATTAACCGTTCAATCTCTTTACAGAGAGATGCTTTAGATTCTCCTTCTTGTTGGCGCTCTTTATATATTCCAACCAGTAATGCTTCAAGTCCGAATTTCGATAAGCCATCAGCAGCTATTCCCACCACCCCAAGAAAAGCAATGCCTCCGATCATTCCGAATGGACCTAACATTGCCAAAGCCGCTGTGATCGCTGCTGCTCCAGTAAATCCCGTTGTTGCCATAGCAATTAGAAGTATCACACCAGGTAAGCCTAGTGCAGCAAACTTTCTAACCACTTCATCCATATCACTATTCCTCAATATTGTTAGCTTAGAGAATTGCTCTAATTGTCACCAGTATTCCCTCCAAACTGAGTAACGACATCAGTGGAAATAGGGGATTATTGAATTAACGACGAAGCAAGCTAATAACAGGTTTACACCAACCACTTTACGTTGTCTACTTATGGTTAGCGTGAATAAAGTCAAAGCTTACTGCTGACAACCTATGGGAATCCTGCTTGATGAGTGCGCCCCACGACTAAGTTAAAATAGAGGCGTAAAGCTGAAACAAGATCATTCCAATGACAGTCCGACAACCTCGATACAGCAAAGAAGAATTTGCTCGACGTGGTGATGAAATCTACGAAACTCAGGTGCGTCCAAAGGTCGAAGCAGGGAATCACGGCAAGATTGTTGCCATTGATATTGAAACAGGCGATTTTGAGGTTGACCCAAGGGAAATAGCCGCTTGCGATCGCCTCGAAGCCCGTAACCCAGATGCTCAGAGGATATCTGAAAAGTTTTTTGATACTGAATTTTGCCCCCCTAGCCCCCCAATTCTGGGGGGAACAAGAATCAATTTGCTGGTAGAAGTCCCCCAAAATTGGGGGACCAACGGGGGCTTGGATGTAGCAAATGAGACTTTTCAGACAACCTCTCAAATCTGGATAGTCCGGATTGGTTCACGCTATGTTCGTCGGTTCGGTGGACGTGGAAAAAGAACGGGATGATTAGAGGAAATGTTAATGCAGACTTTGAACCCATTATTCCCATTTCAATTTATGGCTTGAATGGTAAAATTTACACTCAAGCGGCAATCATAGATACAGGGTTTAATGGTTGGCTTTCACTGTCTCCAGATTTGATTACTCAGTTAAATCTGAGATGGAAAAGGCGAGGACGCGCTCTTCTTGGGGATGGTAGTGAATGTATTTTTAATGTGTATGAGGTAGTTATCCTATGGGACGGATTCTCTCTAACAATTCCCATCGATGAAGCTGATTCAGAACCACTTGTTGGAATGTCATTGATGGAAGCGATGCAGCGCGGTCTTGGGGGTTACCCCCATGAGCGACTGCATCAAGACAGGCTATCAACTCATGATTCAAGTCTTTGAAGGAGGCAACGTAGAACTCCACAAAGTCAATGCACTCTAACTAATCACTACATCTTTCGCACTATCTCCCGTTCTTTGTAATTATCTATTAATTATCTAGGGATGATGGTCAATAGTAAATCGTCAATTCTAATTAGATTCAGTATCTAGGAATAAGGGGAAATCGTCCTCCCTACTCCCTACTCCCTACTCCCTACTCCCTACTCCCTGCTCCCTACTCCCTACTCCCTGTTCCCTTTGCTATATATGATCTAATTACTCATAACTAGCAACATCAAGTATTCTATTAAGAGCAACGCTTTCATCTGAAATGTATTCCTGAGAAAAATGGTAATAACTGTTAGGCTCATTATCAGGAATCACGCCATTAACCACCAAGCCCAGAACAGTCTGACCAGACTGCTCCAAAAGGCGAAAGCAGCACTACCAGAATCTACCACTCCAGGTCGGGAAACTAACAGCACACCATCGGTCATTTTTCCTAAGATAGGAGCATCAGCAGCAACGTTTAAAGAAGGGGTATCAATAATCACAAAGTCGTAACGACTAGCAACATGGTTAATCAATGAAGCCATGCGCTGGGAATCCAGAAGCACTGCTGGATTAGGAGGTACTACTCCAGAGGTCAGGACATCCAGAGTCTCGATTACTGGTTTAATGGCATCCCCCAAGTTAACCTGATTCACAAGCATATTGCTCAAGCCCACTTCATTGGACAAATCCCAGATCCGATGTTGAACAGGCTTATGGAGATCAGCATCGATTAGCAATACCTTACTTCCTCGCTGAGCAATCACTGCTGCTAAATTAGCAGACACCGTTGACTTACCTTCTTGAGGTAAGGAACTAGTCACAGTCACCGCCTTGAGGGCTTTATCTGAACTCAAAAACTTGAGATTTGCTTGCAGCATCCGATAGGATTCACTGATGGGAGACCGAGGCGTATTCCGAACAATAACTTGGGGGGTAAATGGATCTAAAACTTCCTGTGATGGATTTAATAATTGAGTTTTACTAAAGTGGGGAATCACACCCAGCAAGGTAAATTTAAATAATTGCTTAACGTCTTTGGCGTTGCTGAATTAAGGAATGAATTCGCGATCATCTGGTGAAAGTTAAAGCCCCCTAAATCCCCCAACTTTGCGGTGCGACCCAAGGGCGATTTACTCGCCCTAGGAGGCGCGCACCGGAAGGGACTTTGAAGGTCTTATTCCCCCCAGAATTGGGGGGTTAGGGGGGCAAAACCATACCCAGAATAAGCAACGCCACGTCTTTAATGGTTTTCAGAGATTTATCTCTTGTTTCTAAAATCTAAATAATTGCTGCGGTCGCAAACAGTCCCTGAAAGCAAGCAGCAATATAGGCTATTTTAGCAGAATAAATCGGAATCATCGGCACCTGAGCCCCTGCAATAATGCGGGCATTACCCATGTTTTGATTTTCCGCTACCTGAATTTCTCCAAGCTTATTTAGCAACAGAGAATAGGTGGATTGGGACACATCAAGTTGCCGTTCTAACTCGCGCTGCTGTTGTTCCAGTCTAGGGAGATCGTTAAGTCTTTTTCGGTAAGCGGTTTGGGCATTGACTAAGGCTTTTGTCTGATTAGCCAAACCTAAACGAGCTGCTTCTAATTCTACTAGCTCTTTAGTAAGCATTCAGCCGTCAGCCGTCAGCCGTGAGCTAAAGGCTCAAGCTGCTTGAGGTGCTTTTTGGCACAGGCTTTGGCCTTGGCCTTTTGGCCTTTTGGCCACGCTACGCGAACGGCCACGCGTGCGCGTTTGGCCACGCTGTGCGAACGACGCTGGGACTTCACTCAGCATTATTCCAATGCTTACTTGTTGTCTTGATGCAATAGCGAGTGGGGGAAACCCCCAAGACCGCGCTGCATCGCTTATTCAAAAGCTGAGAGCTGAGAGCTGAGAGCTGAGAGCTGAGAGCTGAGAGCTGAGAGCTGAGAGCTGAATACTTACGCTCTTTAGTCAGGTCTTGTTGTAACTCTCCTAGTTTAAAAAGCTGGCTAGCAGGTTTCGGCTTAGCATTAGAAACCTGTTTTACTCGCTGGTTTAGGATACCTTTTAGGCTGGCTACCTTACTTTCTAACTTAGCAATTGTGGGATGGGTGGATTGGAAACGGTTACGCTCTAGGGCCAGTTCGACTTCCACTTGGCGCAATTCTTGGAGTGCCTCCTGCACCTCAGGAGACTGTTTAAGAGCTGTAAGAGCTACAGCTTGTTTGGAGTTCATGCCCAATCGTTTTTGGAGCGATTCGTACTGGGCATTGACATCAGCCATTTTAGACTGATTTTGAGCAATTTCCTTTTGCAAATCTGTCAGGACTTCGATAGCTGAGCGAGCTTCTGCGTCTAAAGATATCACTTGATTTTCTTGTTTGAACTGACGCAAAGCTGCTTCTGTTTTACTAACAGTAGCTTCTGCTTGAGGTAACTGTTTCTCAATAAACTTCCGAGCAGCTACAGCTTCAGCCCGTTGAAAATCTAAGTGATTTTCTAAATAAATACTCATTAGTTGATTAACAACTGCTGCTGCTTCTTGAGGGTCTTGAGATTGGTAAGACACTTCCAGAAGATCAGTTTTCCGGATATTGGTAACACTTACATTGTGCAAAAAGTCTTTAGTTGCTAAAGGTTGCCCCTGATTATCTTTAAGATTTAGTGCGGTGATTGTCTTTTGAGCCAGAGGCTCAGACATCATGATGTTGGCTTCTGTATCTAGAGGATTACTTTGGTCTACCAGAGGTTGTAAAATACCGATTTCTTTACCTACCTCGGTAACTGAAGACGTGGTATTAAGCCGCTTAAATAACAGCAATCCTTGGGCTACATATACCGGCTTTTGCAATGATGCCACCAGAGACATAATCACAGAAACTGATACAAAAATACCGGAAGCTGGTAGCCAACGTCGCTTCAGGATCCACCAATATTGTTCAAACCTTGAGGATTCAGGAGATTCCATAAATAGCTCAAGAAAAAATTGTTTAAGTACCTGATGCTTATTTAGGGATATCCTAGCCCAACCAATAGTCTCAATTGTGCCAATACGCCAATTTGAGTACTGTTTGTTGAAGGTTGGCTGGTTGAAGGTTGAATGTTGAAGGTTGAAGGTTGAATGTTGAAGGTTGAAGGTTTAATCGGGTTAATCGAGTTAAAGGTTGAACGCGATCGCGTGGCCTTTTGGCCAAGGTTGAAGGTTGAAGGGTTAATCGGCTTGATGGTTGGCTGGTTGAAGGGTTAATCGGCTTGATGGTTGGCTGGTTGAAGGGTTAATTGGGTTGGCTGGTTGAAGGGTTAATTGGGTTGATGCTTGAATGTTGGCTGTTCGCTGTCAACTTTAAACCTACCCTACTTCAGAGGCCAAAGGCAAACAACCACATAACCTACCCTACACCGAACGCCAAAGGCGAACAACTAAATAACCTTGGCCAATAGGCCATGCGATCGCGTTCAACCAGCCAACCTTGGCCAAAAGGCCACGCGATCGCGTTCAACCAGCCAACCTTGGCCAAAAGGCCACGCGATCGCGTTCAACCAGCCAACCTTGGCCAAAAGGCCACGCGATCGCGTTCAACCAGCCAACCTTCAACCAAATAACCTTCAACCTTCAACCAAATAACCTTCAACCAAATAACCTTCAACCTTCAACCAAATAACCTTCAACCTTCAACCAGCTAACCTTCAACCTTCAACCTTCAACCTTCAACCCGATTAACCCGATTAAACCTTCAACAAACTGTAATAGTATTTCCAATAGGCTAAAAAATTGCCGGATTTGACGAGATTATCACCAGAGCACCTGTTTGTATGTCCCAGCACTATTACATTTCTCCCCGGTTTATCGATAAACTGGCAGTTCACATCACTAAAAACTTCCTTGAGATACCTCATGTCCGTGTGCCTCTAATTCTGGGAATTCATGGACGGAAGGGGGAGGGTAAGTCCTTTCAGTGTGAGCTTGTGTTCGAGCGCATGGGCATTGAGGCGGTTAATATGTCTTCTGGTGAGCTAGAAAGCCCAGATGCTGGGGATCCAGCCCGTCTGATCCGCTTGCGCTACCGAGAAACGGCTGAAATGATCAGAGTCAAGGGTAAAATGTGTGTGCTGATGATCAATGACTTGGATGCTGGGGCGGGACGGTTCGATGAACGCACCCAATATACGGTAAATACCCAGCTGGTGCATGGTACCTTGATGAACATTGCTGATAATCCCACCAATGTCCAACTTCCAGGGAGTTATGACTCACAACCGATCCACCGAGTACCGATTATTGTAACTGGTAATGATTTTTCTACTCTCTATGCGCCTTTGACTCGGGATGGTCGGATGACCAAATTCTACTGGCAGCCCAACCGAGAAGACCGGATTGGTATTGTTAGTGGTATCTTTCACGGAGATGGACTCTCTACCGGGGAGATTGAACAACTGATTGATACCTTCGACAATCAAGCGATTGATTTCTTCAGTGCTTTGCGATCGCGTATTTACGATGAACAAATCCGTAAGTTTATTTATGATATTGGTATAGACCGAGTTTCTTCTCGTGTAGTCAACAGTAAGCAAGGACCGCCCAAATTTGAAACACCAAACTTTAGCATCTCCCGCTTAATTGAGTTTGGAGAACTGATTAAAGCTGAGCAGCAACGGTTGGAGCTCAGCGGACTAGCTAGGGAGTACAATCAAGTCCCCTCCCTGACGAGCCCAGCAAGTAATACAAATACTAATACAAATAGTAATTCTCATATCCCAACCCCTGACCAACCTCAAGCAAACCACAAGGCACCTCTATCCAATCCAGTCATCAGTGAGTCAACTAGCCCTAAGGTCGCCAACGGGTTAAATCAATGTCAGATAGGACAGCACAACGGTAGCAAAAAGCCCTTAGATCTAGGATTAGATCTAGAAACCCAAGAGCAGATTGGAGAGCTTTTGGCTCAAGGTTACCGCCTAACCCTAGAATACGGCAATGAGCGTCGCGTTAAGAATAATGCTTGGAAAACTGGGAATCCATTACCAGAAAACAATGTATCGGAAGCGATCGCAGCTTTAACAGAACGCTTAGGGGAGCATAAGGGTGAGTATGTGCGCCTAATTGGTATCGACACCAAAGCCAAGCGGCGGGTTATCGAAAAGATTATTCAACGTCCTTGAGATCTATCCTCCTTGAAGAGAGGGAGATAGGGAGATAGGGAGATGGAGAGATGGGGAGATGGGGAGTAAGATCAGTTTTCCCTCTTACCGATTCCCGATTCCCGATTCCCGATTCCCGATTCCCAATTCTAAATTCTAAATTCTAAATTCCCGACTCCCTTAACCAATTAACCAACTAACAACTATAACATGACTAATGACAATAACTTGATTTACTCCTACCCACCCCTAAAAGCTGGAACTTTACTCAAACGCTACAAACGCTTTCTTGCGGATATTGAACTGCCATCAGGGGAAATTATTACTGCTCACTGCGCGAACACTGGCCCAATGATCGGAGTATCAACTATTGGCTCTGCTGTACAAGTCTCCCAGAGTGATAACCCGAAGCGGAAGTTACCATACACGTGGGAAATGATTCAGGTCAAGGACAATGAACCAACTTGGGTAGGGGTTAATACGGCTTTACCTAATCGAGTGATTAAGTTAGCATTGGAACAAAAAGTGATTCCCGAATTAGCCGAAAGCTACAGCGAAATCCGCCCTGAGGTGCGTTACGGAAAAGAACGGAAAAGCCGGGTGGATTTTTTACTCACTGGCTCAGAGCGCCCGATTTATTTAGAAGTAAAAAGTGCTACCTTAGCTGAAGAGAATCGTGCTTTATTCCCTGATACAGTTACTACTCGTGGACAAAAACATCTGCAAGAACTGATGGCAGTACTTCCTGAAGCACGAGCGGTGATGCTTTATTTTATTAATCGTGCTGATTGTTTGCACTTTTCTCCTGGTGATAACTATGACCCAGACTATGGTAAACTCTTAAGGGAAGCAGTTAGTAAGGGTTTGGAAGTGTTGCCTTGTCGCTTTGAAATTACCCCGTCAGGAGTTCGCTATTTGGGGTTAGCAACCTTTGAGTTTTGAGGGTGTTAGTAGGTTATATATAGCAATTCTACGAGTTGTGAGGTACACAATTTCTAGATTTTAGGGAACAGCGGATCTGGGAACAGGGAACAGGGCAGAGATAAGAGTAAATAGGGATGCGCTGCATTCAAACAGGGAATAAACGTCAAAGAAGACTGTACCTCATTAGTCCTATAAACGCTATAGCATTTGTATTTGAGTTGTTAATAAAATCCCTTAGGCAAGAGGAATCCCCCCTAACTTAATAAGGAGGGCGGGCAAGAGGCAAGAGTTAATCAAGTATTGATGCAGCCCCTCCCCACTCGCGCTTTGCATCAAGACACTGGATTTGATCTAATGTTTAATCAAATCCAGCCTTAGCAAACTACGCCACTATTATGCCTTCTGAGTAATCTTCTCTTATCCCACATAGCTAAAGTCTAGCATCCATAACCTGAACTATAGGGTTTTTATTTGAGATGTAAACCTGTATGGTCTTGTTTTATTGGACAATAAAAGTGAGGATCTGTTTCTTCTGTTGCCTGTTGTCTGTTGCCGGTTGCCGGTTCCCGGTTCCCGGTTGCCGGTTGCCTTGCGCGTAGCGCTATAGCGTTTATCGCAGTTATGAGGTACAGTGTTATTTGACACCGATTCCCTTTCTTGATGCAGTCCCTCATGGGGGGAACCCCCAAGACCGTAATGGTTCGTTTTCCGTAGGCGAATTAAATTCGCCACGGGTCGCACCTCTGCATCGCTTCAAACCCTCTTGAATATTGCCTATTGCCTTTTGCCTTAAAGGGATAAGCTTTGTCCTCATGACTCTGAGAACTGCTATATATTAGTGATTGCTAATGGTAAAAACCTGCTTAAAGACAAAAACGCGGTTAAAGTTAACGGGAAACTTTTTAATCGCAAAGGAACTCTTCTTAGGCACAAAGGGCTTAGGTATTGTGAAGTTAAATTTAAAGTCAAAGTCATCGTCATCAAATTTAAAGTCAAAGTCATCATCCCTATCATCATCGCTATCATCGTCAACTTTGCCCTTGCCAAAGTCTTTAGACCTACCGTCGCTTCCTGCAATCTCGTTGAGTTCATCTTCTGACAAATTTGTGATGAACTCCAAATCACTGGTTAGATAGTTATCCATTGGAACAATCTCCTGTTCAAAAAAGTTAATGATTCTGATTACCTAATTAGGTAACCTTGTAAAATCTTCGACAGGATTACTCTATCTAAAGAAATTCTTTCCGTCTGGCCATTTTGGCTTCTTTTTAGTTGTGGGATCCCATTAAAAAGTAGTTAAGTCCGATTAGACTTAACTCCGATCACATTATCTATGCTTTTATATCATCTCAGGATAATTACCCTTAATAAAAATCTCCCCCATCTCCCCATCTCCCCACACTTTTATTATGGGTATTCAACCGAACTTGATATTATTTGTTTCCCCCTCTCCCAGTCTCCCATGCCACAATGGCCTCAGTTAACCCTTCTAAAGTATATTCAACTGCTTCTACATCTACCCGGCCTAGCAACTGGCGACAGCTTTCGGATGTTTGGGGACCAATCGAGGCGATACAGACATTTTCTAAAAGGGAAGGGATAGTTTTTGATGGTGAATGTTTTTCGCTGTAAGCATTAGAGTAGGGTTGGTTAGTTTCCGTTGAAGAGTTAAAGGCTTGCTTGAGAAGTTTGTAAAAATTCTTGACGGTTTTAGAACTAGCAAAGGTAACAATATCTATTGCTCTCTGTTGCCAAGCATCTAAAATAGCAGGAGCCATGTAATCTGGACAAGCAGACTCATAGGCAGCAACTTCTACCACTTGAGCACTTTTTTCCGTTAGTTCTTTTACTAATACCTCTCGCCCACCGGTTTCCACTCGGGGGAAAAGCACTTGCTTGTTAGTTAAAGACTCTGGAAAATGTTCTACCAAAGAATCAGCAACAAAGTTTGGTGGGATAAAGTCCGGTTGTAAATTGTGTTGTTTCAGACTGGCGGCAGTTTTCTTACCCACCACAGCAATCTTAATCCCGACTAAGGCACGGGCATCTTTACCATTATCCAGTAATCGTTTAAAAAAGTAATCCACCCCATTGCTAGAGGTGAGAATCAACCAATCGAAGTTAGCGAGATTAGCGATCGCATAATCTAATCCAGTCCAACTGGAAGGAGGAGTAATCACCAAGGTGGGCATTTCGATAATATTTGCTCCTTCTTGTTCCAGGAGCTGGTTAAATTTTTGGGATTGAGTAGCGGAACGGGTGACTAAGACGGTTTTTCCAGTAAGTGCCTTAGTAGTTTCTGTTGCCCCTTGAACCTTGTCTTGATAACCTTCACTCTGCGACTGGTCTTGATCAGGTAATCCCATAGATGCCCTTAACCCCACTACTTCACCAACTACAATTACCACAGGTGAGAGGGAGATACCAAGGGTTTGGTTTACAATAGTGCTTAAAGTACCCAGCCAAACCTGTTGCTGGGGGCGTCCACCATTCCGAATCAGAGCAATGGGGGTCTGATCCGATCGCCCATAGCGTTGCAGCTGTTGGACAATTTCTGCTAGATGACGCCCTCCCATTAAAATCGCCAGGGTGTCAATTCTTGCTAGTGCTTCCCAATCTAGTTGCTCTGGCTGATGAGCAGTGACAACGGCAAAGCATTTGCTCAAAACTGAATCTGTTAAAGGAATTCCCGCTAGTAAGGGAGCGGCTAGGGCTGAGGAAATGCCTGGTATGACTTCAAACTGACACTCAGCAGCAATCAATGCCTGAATTTCTGAGCTAGAGCGCCCGAAAATAAAGGGGTCACCACTTTTTAGCCTTACCACTTGCTTGCCTTGTCGGCATTGGTCTACCAGCAGTTGGTTAATCCTAGCTTGGGGTGTAGAAGGGCGTCCACCCCGTTTCCCTACATGGAACAGTTGACAATCACAGGGCACCAGTTGCAATAAAAGGGAATCTACCAGTGCATCATAGACCAACACTTGAGCTTGAGTCAGCAGTTGTTGCCCCCTTACGGTTAAGTAGTTAACATCTCCTGGACCAGCACCTACGATGTAAATTTTTCCCTTTTTGTGATTAGTCATGATATATAGCAATTCTCATAGCTATGAGGTACAAAATTTCGGGATTTTAGGGAACAGGGAACAGGGAACAGGGAGCAGAGAAGAGGTAATAGGGAATAGCGATGCGCTGCATTAAGAGGTGTGACCCGTGGATAATTTAATTCTTAATGGTAAGAGCGCACCTAACAGGGAATCAACTTCAAATAAGAGTGTAGCTCATAACTGCGATAAACCCTAAGCGCGTTTGTATTTGAGCTGCATCTACGGCTTGCTTTTTGGCTGGGGTCTTTTTTTTCGGTTGGCTCTGGGTTTGGGCAAATCCTTTTAACATTTGGCAGCATCCGATTTTGGCAAATATATCTTTTTATATCCCAGGTATAATCACGATCATACAGCTATTTTCGGTATCTTTCTGGCAAACTGGGATGCAACCGGTGCATTTGGCTTGATTTTTTTGATCCTTTTACCCTTACCATCTTAAGCCTCTCTTTTTCTTGCGCTTACCCTGGGGATTGTGCTTGCTTGAGGTTATCTTCACAACACGTTACCCAGGCTGATACTGATGTGCTTAATTGGTAAAAGATAGACTGTATTCAAACTGCGATTAATAATATAATATCCTCATAGTTTCCTAAATGAAATTAGAGGCAAAGGACTTTGGTTACACAATTTAAAGACTACTTCTCAAAGCAAGCAAATGATTATAGAAACTATAGACCTCATTATCCAGAATCTTTGTTTGAGTATTTAGCTGCACTTGTACCTGATCGTCAAGCAGCGTGGGATTGTGCCACTGGTAATGGTCAAGTAGCCTTGGGCTTAACACCTCATTTTAAAAAAATTTATGCTACAGATGCCAGCGAAAAGCAAATTAGTCATGCATTTCATCATGATAAGATTCACTATTCTGTGGCAGTGGCCGAAAAAGTTGGGCTAGGGAATCAATGTATAGATTTAATAACTGTTGCCCAAGCTGTTCATTGGTTTAATCTGGAAAAATTTTATCAGGAAGTGCAGCGAGTTTCTAAACCTGGAGGAATTATTGCTATCTGGGGCTACTGCTATTTTGAATTTCCTCCAGAAGAAAATCACATAGATAAAATTTGTAGGGATTTTTTCACCACAGTGGTTGACCAGTATTGGCCAGAAGAAATAAAACTACTGATTCAAAATTATCAAACCATTTCTTTTCCTTTTGCTGAGTTAAAAACACCTCTTTTAACAATGGAAACCCAATGGAATATGGAAGAATTTTTGGGATTTTTGAATAGTTGGTCTGCTATTCAAAAGCTTATCGCTGTTCAATCCCACGAACCAATCTTGGAATTCTCCAACCGTCTAGTCGAGGCTTGGGGCGATCCCGAGAGGAAAATTATATTTCAATGGCCATTACATATGAGAGTTGGTCGGATAGAGTGAACTACCCCTGGGGCTAGGGAGGCAAAACCATACCCAGAATCAGCAACGCCTATCATCCCCCATCCCAGAGTGAAGGGAAAACTCTCCTTTGACTTCTTGGTAAATGAATGGTAAATCACAAAAGAAAAACTCTTTCTCGTCCTGACCTAGGCGATATCCAGACATTTGAATGATACAATCAGCGGTAAGCATTTGCTCTTCTACCTTTGATACTATTGAGGCGGTCAAACAAGTGATCGCATCCAAATGGGTGCGATGCACTGGTCTTTGTTGATTAACATTGGTAAACGTCTAATGCTAGTTGGACATCCAGTAACTCACATCCTGGGTTAATCGGTATAGTTACAAAGCATTGATACTACTACTCAAACCTAGAAATAGCATCTCCGACAACTTTTACAAACTCATAGGTTGACTCATAAGGCAAAACATTACGACCAGGAATTTTACGACCTTCACCTTGAGGAAGATGCTTGATATACTGAGCTAGTCGGTCTTCTGGTGTTTCAGATTTCCCCAGCTTACTAATACTTGAAGCTTGCTCTCCTACTACTACTAGGGTAGGTTGAGAAGTATTAGCGATCGCTTGTTGATAGTTTTGTCGCCAAAAGCCAGCTAAAAAAGAAAAAACTGCGTAGCGGCTAGCTGGATTAATTGCTCCCTTTTGGAGATTATCTAACCATTGGTTATCTACTGTAGAACTCTCAGCAAACAGTTTATCTTCCGAAAACTTTTGTAGGAATTCACGGCGACGAGCATAACGAAAGAAGACACTACCTAAAGGAGATTCGAGGAGATTCCAAGCAACTCGCTGCTGCCAGTATTGAGTTTCTGCTGTCATCAGAGACCAAGACGGAGGACCTGAGAGTACTAACCCTTGAATATAATTTGGTTCAGTTTGCTTTTGGATCAAGGTAAGTGCCACAGGTAATAAAGCCCCTTGCACTAGCAGAATCACCGGTTTTTTGACTACAGTTGTTAAAAAATATTGTAACTGGTCAGCCCAATCGATCGGGTAGTAAGCAAGAGGGGGCATTTCGCTTTCGCCACATCCTAGCAAGTCGGGATTATAAATTAGATGACCATGGCCAGTGTTCAACCACTCCTGGCAAAAGCGATGCCAAAAAAAGCGTGATAGTCCAACACCGATAGGATGGACTAATAGTAGAGGAGTTTTCGTCTTAGCACTTTCATCTGTTGGGGTATAGACTTCATAGGCACAACGGTAATTATGCCAAGTGTAGAATTCTTCTTTATATAAGGATTTTTGCCAATTATCTGTATTGGGCGAACTGGAAGTAGAAGAGTTCAATGCCATCTCAAATCCATCAAAAGTATTGTGGGTATTATATAGCAATTCTACGACTTGTGAGGTACAAATTTATGGTTTTTAGGGAGCAGGGAGCAGGGAGCAGGTAAGAGGGAAAAGGGAAGAGGAAAGAGGTAAAAAATAATGTGTACCTCATGAGTCATAGAAACGCTATAGTACGTTGTCATCTGCTCAAGATCTGAGTCTAATGGGACTAGGGAAGACTTTTGAAAAGGACAGCATGGCTGGCATGGGAGTCGCAATCACCGACACCCAATTTGGCAGAGAAAGTAAGGCAAAAAAAAGATCGCACTCCCAATACTCAGAATGCGATCGCATTTCTAGGGATCTGAGAGGTTGTCTGAGAAGTCTCATTTGCTACATATAAGCCCCCTAAATCCCCCAATTTTGGGGGACTTTTACCAGCAAATGATTCTTGTTCCCCCCAGAATTGGGGGGCTAGGGGGGCAAAATTTAGTATCAAAAAACTTTTCAGATATCCTCTGACTCCCCATCTCCCCACCCTTCCCACCCTTGCAACACTCCCTATTCTTCTGGCTCCATCGGCACACTTATATCGAAAATAATTAGAAACTTAGCATTAGGCACCAGCTGTTTCAGGGTCTGCAAATAACCTTTGGCATCACAACAGTTGCGGAACCGAGCGAAAACGACTGGTGGCATCGGTGGTAATAGGCGAACCATGACCCATGGATATAGGCTTGGACGATACGACATAATATGAAGTTATCTCCTTTACTTCAAGGGGTAGCCAGAGCCAGCCTTCGCCCTTGCAAGTACGTCAGGCTGGCTCTTCCCGTGGATTTTATTGTCCACGGTTTCATTGTAACACAAAAAATATATTATTATAGCATATTTTGAAATTTTTTGTAACAAATTATTGAGAGAGTCGGCAGAGGTACAGTTTGATCGAATTGGGAAGTTTGTTCGCGTAGCGTGGCCTACGGCCAGGGGAAAAGAATACCCTCAAATACTTACTTGGGTAGGACGCCGGTTTTCCGTAGGGCTTCTAAATTCCATTTAAGGTAGTAAAAACACTGTATAACGGATTATAAGCAACGTAAAGTCCCGATAATCTATCCCAGATTTCGGCTCTAATAGCGATATATTTGGTTGGCAGGTACCCGTTGAGGCGATGGCTTGAGTACTTACTTCATTTTTCTGACCCCAGGTATCCCATCCGGAAGATTGAGGATGCAGATCGGTTTGTCTGTAACGAGGAAAATGCGATCGCTAATCAGGCTAACACCTTCCGACAGCAGTCATTGGAATTAGAGCGCTTCATCCAGCAAAACCAAGTGGCTGCTAGTACTGCACAGGGTTCAACTCGTCTTCTCATCCAGATTACAGATAACTCAGCCAACCTTCGAGTTAGCTTTAGATTTTCTTGACAATTCTAAATAAACAACATAGAGATTGTTTATTTAGAATTGTAATCTATTTTAGATTTTTTTTGTACCGAAAGTATATTCTATAAGTAAAGAAGTAGATAGTCTTAATTATCTGAGAGGGTGACCTAAGTCCTAAAAGCTTACTATGTAAGCGCAAGGATCAATAACTTGCTGGTTGTTTATTATTTCCAAAGTTTATTTGGAGGAGGAGCAGATTAAAGACTGCTACTCAAGAAAGAAAAGAAGGAGGAATTGGAATGGCTGGAACAGTAGCTGGTTATCAAGTTCTTTCAGACGGTCAGTTTTTTATCAAAGCTATAATTCTTAATCAGAATGACCATTTGCATATCGTCTTTTGACAACGATGACAAATAATCTGGCAATCGACACTTGCAGTAGAGAGTTTAACTACAACTACTCCCATATCACTACCTAAAAGTCTACATGAGAGAATACTGACATACTATTTTATTAAGGAGTAAAGAACATGAAGGTGTCTTTGTTAGCTCTATGCTCAATCTTGCCCTCGATAGCCCTTACCAGTCCATTTTTATCAGCAACGACATTCTTCGCTGAAGGAAATGAGCCCAGGCAATCAACGATTACGGCTGATCAAGAAAATATCCCGTTGGTCGCTATTAGTGGAGGTGAGGCTGCCACTGCAGAAGAACTAGCTAGATACGATAATGCAATCGTTGGCTTAGATGGTGGTAATGGAGCATCGAATGGAACTGGGTTATTAATTGCTCCTCGTATCGTTTTGAACGCTGGTCATGGAGGCGGAAACTGCAAATGGGAAGAATTAGGGGGGAAGCAAGATACCGTTGAAATTGGGGTTGACTCACGGGCTAATACTCGACTGGAACAAATTAATGTTACCTATCAGCGCGATTATCCTGCCGATCCATCTGTTTTTGATGATTGTAACGAAGACAATAACAAGCTTGATGTTGGTCTTTGGATTCTGAATCGTCCAGCTCAGACTGCTCTACCTTACTGGAATCCAGCTCGCGCTCTGAGAACGGGAAATGGTAACTACCACTTTTGGGGCTTTGGTAGAACGAATGGCCCATTACACAAAGCTGACGGTTGTGTTCTGAGAAGAAGCCAAGCCCATCCTGATGGTACTTACACCATACAGGGCGGATGGCGATTTGAACTTGATTGCCCAGGCAGTATCACCAGCATAAGTGGAGACTCTGGTTCGCCTGTATTTAATTCCAGTGGAGAACAAGTAGGTATTAATGTAGGTAGTGCTGACCGTGGTAGCCGCATGTTGGACAACTCAGATGTCGGTGTTGATAGCATCTCTATGCAGTTGTCTGAACCAATTATTGATTGGATTGAGCATTGGATCGATCAATATCAAACAGCACTCCACTTGGGTGACTTTGATGGCGATGGCAGGGGAGATCTGTATTTCTGGAATGTTAACATGCATGGCAGTTGGACTGACCTTTCCAAGCAAACACCATCTAACCACGCTTTTCCGACCTCTCCAGATGGATTGATGGATAGCAACTTGATGAAGTGGTGTGCGCAGCAGCTATATACTGGGCGGCTGAATACTGATTCAGCAACGGATTTGCTTTGCCATGATGCATCAACTGGAAGGCTTTGGGTTGACTACTCATATACTGGCAGTTTCCAGGGAACAAATGTGCGAATTGACAAGAATTGGTGCCGTGGCAAGATACAGGTAGGTGACTTTAACGGAGATGGCTTGGACGATATTTACTGTCGGGATAGTGCCAGCGGTAACCGAAGAAATTGGCGACGAATAGATTTAAACACGGGTCGC
Organism: Moorena sp. SIO1G6; assembly: GCF_010672795.1. Taxonomy (NCBI): domain Bacteria; kingdom Bacillati; phylum Cyanobacteriota; class Cyanophyceae; order Coleofasciculales; family Coleofasciculaceae; genus Moorena; species Moorena sp. SIO1G6. The sequence continues at coordinate 27,274 of NZ_JAAHFZ010000032.1, read as the reverse complement.
TCTAATACTCCTTTTGATGGTGTTTCCGACTTTGAGGAACAATCTGGATGGTGTGGCCAAGAGCTATACATCGGGGACTTCAATGCCGATGGCAAAGATGACATGCTTTGTAGGCAACCAGGTGTTGCTTACTATATCCGCTACTCGGAAGAAAACGCTAATGGCATTCGCTTGGCTCCCCATCGCAAACTGAAAACGGCTTGGTGTGGTCAGCAGTTACTCATTGGCGATGTCAATGGGGATAAAGCGGATGATCTTGTCTGTTTCGACAATCCTGGAAACCGGATATGGATTGATTATTCCAATCCACGCACAACTGGATTTCCGTTTGCAGGAGGCTATAACTGGAGAGATAAAGACTTTCCGTGGTGCGGTCAAGACATGCAGATGCATGACATGAATAACGATGGGAGAGATGACCTGGTTTGCCATAATTTGGCGACTGGTCAAGTTTGGGTCGATTACTCAAGAGACCAAAGTACACCATTCAATGGTCTTACCGATGTCCGAGTTCCAAACATTATTTCTCAACGGTACTTAAACAAAAATCATGCCCGAACAAAGCCCAAACTAGCTTTGTAATCAGCAAATACATCACGATTGTTGTCCAGCCATGCCACAAAACGATAAGATATTGCCGTACGAAATGCCTCCAAAGCTTGTGGAAATGTTTCCAAAGGTTTATTCGCCCAACACCTTCTTAAACCACCCGTTAGCTTATGCCAAAGTATAAAAGTATAGGCACAAAATACCAAGATAAAATGTCTTAGAGAAACGTCGATTTGTCGATGTAATCGAGTGACCGCTGGCATTTGACATCACAGCGATCACCATTGTTGTCAACAGCTCTACCCGACAATGAAACAGCCCTGGGGTGTTAGGCGGGATTCCTCTTGCCTTAAAAGCATAAGCAATGTCGCTCATGACTACAGCGGTTTGCACTTCAGTTAGGTACTGTCGTTCTGGGTTTTTAGGGAGCAGGGAGCAGGGAGGTAAGCTATCAGCATTCAGCATTCAGCATTCAGCTTATGCGGTACGTTAGATCCCAGCGTCGTTCGCACAGCGTGGCCAAACGCGCACGCGTGGCCCAAAGGCCAAGGCCAAAGCCTGTGCCATCTAGCTGATAGCTGATAGCTGATAGCTGATAGCTGATAGCTGATAGCTGATAGCTGATAGCTTACTATTCCTAAATAACATCTGTAAGCAAAAGATTCAAATTTTCTACCGTTAACAGCGGCAAATTAGGATTCTCCGTACTACTCACATTTTCTGGATTAGAAAAGAGACTGAAACTAAACAGATATCGTCCCCTGCTTTGATTGGGGTTTTTCTGAGTTTGCCAATTCTCAATTTCCCGGACAATATTTGTCCGCAGGTCTTGAGTAACTACTAACATATCCGTGGAATCCCCAGACTTTTGAACCGTAAATCGAGGAGTTAGTAGAACAGGTAAGGAAGCTAACAGTTCCTCTTCGTTAGTGTTGCTAGCTAAAGCAAAGGCATACTGACAGCTAATCCGAATATCATAAGGACGGTTAATGACAGCTGGCAGCAAGACTTTGAATAACTCTTCCAGATGCTGTGTCAAGGTTTTACTTCTGGAATCGCCCAGGTCGGCAATATCCCAACGCTTATCATTAACAATTAGAGGAGTAATCCGGTTCTTAAACCTTACTTCAGGAGTCTGGAAGATGAAAGCAGCATTAGTTTCCTTGCCATCAATCAAATTTTTATTGCGGGCGAGACGGATAGCACCCCAGGCATTTTGATAGTCCAACACATCCAAATTAGTCACAGTCACCTTACGGTCCGGTAATGCCGACTCCCCAAAGGTTTCTACCCCAGTTGCATCAAGCAATTTGGTGAAATCATACTCAATGGTGTTGTAAGGTACTGTGGGAGAGTTAGTGGTTACATCGTTCTGCCTGGTATCATTTAACTCATACCCTGGTAACTCAATATCTAAGACTTGTTGATCAGCAACCGGAAGATTGTTAGTGGGAGTGATGATAACCGTTTTGGTTTCTTCGTCAGCAGATAGGTTTTCATCAATATTGTAGTGAACTGTCTGGCGAGATGCCTGTGCGATCGCAATCGGTTGCCAAATTTGCCATGACCTAGCCACGTCTTCTGCTAGAGTTGCAAAGGCATTGAGGGCAGAGGTAACCGTAGTTTGGTTGTCATCGGTTAATCCTGTTTCCAAAGCTTTGAGATCACTGGCTAGGGTGGGATATAGATTGTTAAACCGCACCAGGGTATCCAACAGTGGATCAATAGTATTAGTCGTATCAATAATTGTGCCAACACCCACTGGATCCCCAATGTCTGCATTAACTGCATTACTCAGGACAATAGTAAAGGTTTCATTATTTTCAACCACATCATCGCTGTTGACTTTCACCCGAATTTCTTTGGTGGTGTCACCTGGTTCAAATTCCAGACTTCCGCTAGTTGCGGTGTAATCTCCCGGTGCTTTCGCGGTACCATCCTGGGTTTGATAATTAACAGTAACAGTCTTGTCAGAGGGAGGAGATAAGGTAACCGTGAAAACTGCAAATGTTTCGTCTTGATTTTCTTCGGGTTCCTTCAAAGAGACATCATCAATGGTCAATTTAGAGGAACCATTGTATTCAATCCGGCATTCAATGGTATCTTGAGCCACATCGGGATGTTCATAGAGGAAAACATAATTCCAGTCTCGAATATCCTCAGCACTGAGAATATCACCAGCAAAACTGTCGGGGTCAGGAATTGCTGTATGGGAAATCAGAGAAGGAGGAAGGGGAAAATCTCGCAAAGGAATGGGAATTTGAACATCTCCAATTTGATTAGGCTCATCATTGAGAGGTTGAATAAAATTGAGCCAAGAGGAGGTGGAATTGGTAGTATTAATATTGTATTCCAACTCATTAACCTGATAGTTCAGATTAACCGCAATATCTTCGTAACGCTGAGGCGTTTGGGTATTGAAGAAGAAGGTCAGCGTAGACTTACCATTGTTGGCATCGCTCAGGGAAATTTTAGCTGGAGATAAAGTGAAATCTATTGATTGAAGCAGAGTTTGCTTTTCTGTGTCAGAACTAGTGGAGTTGGGAGTACTTTCAGGATTGGTGTAATAAGCCCCGCTCATAACTGGTTGCCCAGATAAACGAGGAATATCTTGACCAGACCCTTGACTAGACCATTGATAGCCATCAGCGATCGCTACATCCACGTTATATTGAACAATGGTTTCAATGTCGTAAGCATCTGCTAAATTTGTCAGCAATTCCTTTTGGAGTGCTGCCACTGCTAAGGTTTGGCGAGTAGTATACTCTGAGGAATTTGTATCCACAGAAGTATCCAATACATGGGTCACATTGTTACTAATCGAATCGGCCAAACTTGCTTTGACATCTAAAATCCGCCCAAGCTCACCCTTTAAGCTGGGATCATTCACTGCAGGGATAGCTGTTTCCGGTTTCAGGATATCTTCAATAGCACGTAAATACTTACGGGCTAAACCATTCAGGTCTACCGCATCCACTCGCACAGTTTCTGTTGAGGTTTGTTCAAGTCCACCATCTTGGGTGTAGCTGTAAAGGCTTACTTCCCCTGACATTAACGTATTGCTCAAAGGCGCAGCGGAAAAGAAGTAGGGGAAATCCTCTTTGATATCGTAACTAATCCCGGTATCCCCCAGATGAACTGCCCACAGGGTATCACTGTTTTGAGGATTAGCATTATCAATATTCCCAGCATTCCGCCCCACTGCTAGCTTTAAGTTAGGTAGTGCTTGCTCAAATGCCTTGGCAAAGGGGTCAAGGGAGGCCAGGCGATCGCTAAACTCAGCATTTTCTTCATCGGAGGAGCTGGTCAGCACAACGGTTTTGGGGGCAAAATAGGCTGAGACTACCTCAGCTTCAGGCACAAAGCCGGAATGCATCAAATCCTTGTTGCGTCGCATTTCCACCTGTGTGCTGACCGAGAATAGTAAATCCGTGGGATACAGCAGACTATTATTGTTATCTCGGATGGTGAGATCAACGGTTGTGCTAGCTACTGCTGGGGGAACAATCCAATCCTGATTGGGCTCAATTAGACCCGATTCATTTTGGAGCGCCTCTGCTACTTCTGCCACAGTCAGGGGGCGTTGCGCTCGCTTTTCTAACAGATCCACCGCTGTTTTCAGACAACTGAGGTCATACATGCGATGAATAATGTCCAATGATGTCTGTAAGTTTGTGATCAATACCTGATCATCGGGTTGACCATGGGCAGTTTCGATATTAGCGATCGCATCCGGGACATCCAAGGTTTCAGGTTGAGTATGAACCGTTGATGGCTCGAATTGGGGTTTAAGGTTACCTTCAGCATCCAGCAGTGTTGCTTTCAAGATACTCAAGGAAGATTCACTATCATTGGGATCAAGTAAGGCACGTAATGCAATGCGATTTGCCCCTTCTAAGTTGTCCAGTTGCTCATAAATAGCATTCACCGCCCCAATGCTTTGCTGGGTTTGACTGGCTTCGGCATCAATACTATTTTTGAAGTTAACCAGGGTTTGCGCCCATCGAGACGTGAGAGTGTATAAGGTTTCATCGGTTCCGGTCTGGATAGTTTGACTATCGATGAAGTCCGTTAACCGTTCTAAGTCACTATTTACCGTATCGTCACTGTTGTAACTAATCTTAGTCAGGGATGCCAAAACCGGACGGACATCGATAGCAGCATTGCCACTCAAGAGTCCTGCTAGGGTTTGGTTAGCGACCGCTACTGCTGCTGAGGTAATTCCCGTTCCCATGGTACTGGTTAACGTAGTCAGGGATGTGGTTTGAGCTGTGGATTGTACCACTGCTAGAGAGTCAGGGTTCTGTGCAGAAGAGGTATCTAGGGTAAAGCGATCGGGAATGTAGAGGGTTGCCCCGGACTCTAAGGCTAAAGTGGGAGTTTGAAGAGCAATATCCCCTGCTGTGGTTTGATCGGTGATAATTTGACTATCATGGGCAGCAGCAATAGCAATCATTTGGTCGAAGCTATCCCCACTGGTGACAGTGTAGTTAAACAGCACGTCAGCCAGGATAACATCCTCCGTACCAAATAACCCAGTCATATCGCTGACAGCAGCAGCAACCACAGCTAATTGACTAGCGATCGCAGACTCAGTCAGAATATCACTGATATTGCCCACTGCTTGTACCGTTTCCAAAACCGTGCGATGAAGGTTGGTTTGTAGATGAAGCTGCTGAGTTAGGTAAGCAAGGGTGTTCTGTTGGGGCAGAATTGCCTCAGTAATGGTATACTCCAGGGCACCCACTTCAGCAACAATGCCCGATTTCAGCACATCGATAGAGCGAGCATCAGTAGTGGCGACAAACTGGTTAAGGGCAATGTGATATAGACTATCCTGAGCCTGGATGGTGTAATCAAGGCTAATATCTGCCATTGTGATTGTGGAACCTGCCACCAGTAAATCCTGGCGTTGGGCATTGGCAGTAATCACCGTTTCAGTAGTTTCTATGCTAGAGGTATTGGGGAATGCCGTAGCGATCGCACTCCAACTCTTGTCAGTAATGACCTTAATCTCTACATTAAACGGAGTTGGTGTTGCTTCATCTTTCTTGGTCACCGTGACCGTTAATGTTGTGTCGGTGGGGAAAATTTCCAGATCACGAATGGCCTCAACCACATCCTGGTATTGTGGGTCTTGGGATTGTTCGTCCTGGGATTGTGGGTCGTCGGATTGTGGTGACAGACGCTCTCGAAGACTGCTGAAAGTTTCTCCATCCGCCGTTGTGCTATTCAAGCCTGAAACCGTAACCCCTGCCAGCAATTCCGTGGATTCATTCTCTGCAATAATCTCATTCATACGGTCGGTCAGGATCTGGTCAAACTCCAGATCCAGGTCAGCATTTTCCAGCTGCAATACCCCATAGGCAATTTCTTCTAGGGTGGCGTTTAGGGTGACGTAATTGTTGACGTGGGATGATTCTAGACCCTTGATCAGGACACCATTGGTTAAGGTTTCGGTCGTATCTAACCCTTGAGCAATGGTTTGTAGGACGGTTTCGATCAGCTGGTCTTCCTCTAGGGCGAGTTGTGCGATCGCAATTGACTCGAAAGTATCCCCATCTTCAACGGTATAGTTTACGGAATTACCAGCCGTATCAGTATAAGCAATAATTCCACCAACCGCTAATAAATCCGCTGTTTTTGCATATTCGGTGACAATTTCCTCGACTTTGGCACTTTCAGTGCCGTAATCTTTGTTGAGCTTGGTTGCGATCGCATTTAAGCTGTTGGTTGGCTCAACCCGAATACCTACAGGAATCTGAATACTTTGACCACTGCTGAAAATACCACTAACTGCACTATTACTATCCCCTAAATCTCCAATATCACACCCATACTGATTAGCAACCGATTCCAGGTCTTCACTGTTACCAGCCACTGTATAGGTAAATTGCTGGAGATATTCCAACGTGACCAAATACTTATAGACATTATCCACAAAGCCCGTGAAGGCAGCACGCTGGGTATCAGTCAACTCCTGGTCACCGCTGGGAATCACCGATGTACTCACCGTAAAGGTTAAGTTCGAGTCATGAACCTGATAGTAAATTTGTTGATAGGTGGCGCGGTCAGTTTTAATCTGATCCAGTGCCTCAGTGAAAAGATTTCCAGGAGTGGGAATATATTTAGATTGGTCTAACACCAACTCCAGAATCAAATTAGCAGTCTTATCATCTTTGCTGGTGATCTGATAGCTTTCACCCACCGAGGGCCATTGATTGATTCCGAAAATCGGGTCGAAATACCCTAATTTTTGGCTAATACTTTCGGTAAAGTCTCCATTGCTTCCCAAACGATTGCCATAGATATCTTGCCAGCGAAAATCTAACTTAAAGGTATCTCCAATACCGTAATAGGGATTGAGGGTATCCTTGAGAATTTCCGGTAATGCTTGGGATGGTGTATTTGCTGCGGTAGTTAAAGCATAAACCGGCAAGACTTTTTCATAGACCCATGTTGTATCATCCTCATCCTCTTCAATCGGTCCGATCGGTAGACGGTCTTGCCCAGTTTCAAAGTCAGCTGCGATCGCACTGGGCACCTGATAACTCAAAAGCTGATAGAGGTTTTGAATCTCATCGGTAGCGGTATCATTCTCTATAGGTTCAATGGCAGTACGGGTCAGTCTCAAACCGATATTTCCTGCCGGAATCCTTAACACATTAATGGTTTCACTACTGGTGGCAAAAATTTCGCTGACACCATTGAGTGTACTACTCTGGGAATGATCAGACGGAATATTAAGGCAATTGTGATAGCTAGCGGCAGTGTTGCTAAAGGTCATTAACAGAGTGACCTGAGCGGTTTCCCCATCAGCAAACAGAGAATCTGGTAAGCCCTTTTCCTCATCGTTTTCTGTATAGCTATAGTTGAGGTAATAGCCTTCACTATTTACAACAGTGCTTTCCTGTACCAGTGTTAGGAATGCTAGGAAAGTCGTAGACAAGTCTAGTGTCACAGTACGGTTATCCCCAGAATCTAGGGATAAATTCGTCTTCAGCATCAAGACTTCAGCACTGCCATCACGGGTCAAAACTTTCGAGTCACCACTGTCATCCAAATACAACAAGGTCAAGGTTGTAGGAGTTACGTTTGCTGTCAGAATATCTTGCAGTAATTGCCGACTAGCCGTTTCAATCCGTTCAATAGCGTATACGGTCGGCAAAAATCCGCTCCCATCTGAGGTCGAGACTTGGCGGATTTCCAAGGTTAATTTAGTTGCCCAGGTATATCCTGCTTCAATCTCCGCAGTATCTAAAGTTTCCCCATCTTGAACTGGCTGCTGATTGTAGAAAAGGGTTAAGCTTCTCTGATCAGACTTAGACTTGAGATAATCACATAACCCGGAAGGAAGTTCCCACAGCAGATTATTGCTAGTTGCACTGATAGATTCATTCCAGTAAGTTTTGGCGCGAATAGTGTATTGCTGGTTAGTGGGATTGTAAAACTCCAGCAGTGTTGGAGGAGTTGTGGGCAAAATTCCACTGGTTTCTGCCTCATCAAGCTGCGTAATCGTCTTAATGTTATTGTAGGGATCACTATCAGGGAAAGGGTAATTAAGTTCAGGGGTTAAGGTTGCACTATCGCTGTTCTCACTTGGATCATCAATTAGTCGAATCCAAGTCAAGGTATCCGGTTTAAATAACCGGATTTCATTGGGAGTAATGGTTACCGTCTCACTATCTCCGTCTGTTGCGGAAGCAGTGCGCGTAACTGTGACAGTAAATTGTTGTCCTGTAGCAAGATAAGCAGCTTGTTGTCCATTAATGGTTGTAGTGCTACCTGTAAGGATGGGTAATCGCAATCCATGCAACAAGAATCGTGAAGTCATTCCCGCTAAGGATTGGAACGACTCACCACCATTGAAATTATCTAATAAAGTGCCTAGGGTAATCGTGCCATTTTCATCAACCCCCTCTTTTTTATCCCTGACATGATCGATGCCAAGCTGCACGAGAGAACGAATAATTAAGGTGAAGTAGTCAATAAATAGGAGTTCAGCGATCGCTAAATCTGCGGATGCATCGTTGGTCGGTATTTGTCCCAGGACTTCTTCTGTGCTCTGGTTATGGTTATAGTTGGAGGATTGAAAATAAGTTTGAATCGCCTTGATTTGATCGGGAGAATATTTTGTACTATCAAAATCAACGGTATTGAGAATAGTATCAGCACCATCCTTGAGTTCCATCTCAAGTTGAGGAAACATCGGGAAAATGGTACCACTAATTTCCGTATCCGCACTCATGGGGCGGTCGGTGATATCAAAGATAAAATTGGTAGACAAGAATCGAATCAGGGGTGCCCAAAACTCATCCGCCGGTTCTTCCTCTAAGTAGTTAACGAATAGGGTATAAACATCTTCTAACAATTCCAAGGTTAAGAATTGATTATCAACATTGACAGAACTTGTGTCGATATTTAAAGCATTACGCTCACTATCTGATAAATAGGCATAAATCACCCATTTGAATAGGGCTTTAACTAACTCATCAAAGTCCGTATCATTATCTGTATTATTATCCCCATTATTGGTATTACTATCACCATTAGTGGGATTGCTATCTTCAGTAGTAGGATTACTATCGTCTAGAGGAATCGAGTTTTCCATAAACAGTAACCCGATACCACTTACTCCTGTTTCGGTCTTGGTAAAGGACGGTTGAAAATAAATATCGAGGCGAAGCTTGCCGTCTTTTACAGTTTCCTTGCGCACCTGGTCGGTGAGGATTTCTAGCTTAATTCCCGTTGTGCCATCATCCCATCGCAATGACCGTCCACCAGATGTTTCAGTAGTGGCATTGGTAGTAGCATTTGTAATAGTGGCATTTGTAACTGTCCCTGTGCTACTAATGGCCTGGGCTTTAGCAAAAGCAAAGGAGCGATTAGCCCTACCATTTTTCTGGATTCGAGAGGGACGCACGGTTTGAGCACGGGCAGTAAATACCGGAACAGTGGCTGCCATGGCTCCCCCAGATCCAGCAGCGAGTTGCCAGGGTGGTGTGGTATCTGAACCGAGGACAAATTGCTCCCGGACGGTCAATTTAAACTTAAATCTGATCCGGACAAAGGCAATCTTGATCGATGCTTTGACAGAAACCGTAGCCACCAGAGCCACCTGAATAGCTTTGTATACCTCCACCACAAACAGCACCGCAACTTTAACCAGGACTTCTACATCAACCTGAATTACTTTAAAGTCCACCACACCATAGATGCGACCAACAATGGCTACACCACCCTGAATTCGGTAATAGGTGGCCTTTTTCTGATTAGTATCGGTGGGATTATAGGTAGCAAACACCCCTTGCAAAAGGCCATGCATGGTAATGCTGAATTCGGCGCGCAGAGGACCTTTCTTGATAATTTTCCCCAACCCGACCTGCAAGCCAATGCCAAATTCCAATACCGGGTCAAAGGTGCCACTAACAATGTCGGGAACACTGGTGGCTGTTTCTGCACTCAGTTTATTGAAGTAGAAGCCCCCTAATCCTAAAAAGATGCCCACATTAACGGCAATGGATCTGGAAAAGTCACCACCCCAAGGGAAGCCCACATCAATACCAAAGTCTCCATTGGTATAGATTTCAATTGCAACCACTGGCAGGGTAATATGAACAGCACCAAAGTCGATATACCGCATGCTGTCCGGTAAAACCAGCTCACTGCGATAGACCCCGACAGTGTCACTAATGCGGCGATAGAGGATTTCAAATTCAAATCCAGCAAAACTCTGTACTGGGGGTCCCGACAAGCTAATGCGCACCCCATAGATAAAGGGATCGTTGAAAATTACACTGATCTCAATGGAACCCAAAATCACAAATTGGGCACCAATTAACCACCCACTCTCTGCACTAAACTGTATTGGCTGACCTGAAAATTGAATCGGTTGACTGGGGTCAGAACTTACGGCTGAGGGTAAAGACTGTTGCAGAGCTGTGAGGGGATTTTGCCGCCGTTTAATGGGAGGAAGGGGTACCAAGGTTTGGCGCATCACCGTGGTAACTTGCTCAATAGTACGAGCTTGTTGCACAATTTCTGGTGCGAAGGCAACCCGTTGTCCCAAAGCCAGGAACTTCAGCTCGAAGATCGGGGCTTTAGTGCTGGGCACTTCTGGGGGATTCTCATTGACTGGGTCCCACTGAACTCGCTTTTTGGGTTGTCCAGGAATACTTAAGTCAACTGCGATCGCTATTTTCTTATTGGATGCTGTTCTAGCATTATTTTGTTGGGCACTGACCTGAGATGTCTTGGTGCCAAACTGGTAAGACAGCCCCACATTGGATACCTTAGCAATCAAGACATTCAGGGTAGCCTTGTAGGAAATGGTGATGGATTTATTAGTTAGGTCTATCTCCAGACTAAACTTATCTAGCGCTATCTCTTGTTTAGCAAATTCATCCCAGGGTGGATCGAGTTCAAACTCAATAATACTGGAGTCATAGACGCTGACAATATAGGCAATCAGGTCACCAATGGTAGGATTTTTACCATTGACTAAACTAACGCTAAACCGCAACAGTTTACGATTATTGATATTGGTGTACACTGCGCTCAGCAACAGGGTACTGATTTGGAGTTGGAAAATTAACTCACCGGTACGATTTGCCAGGGCTTGGGATGAACGACCAGAGCCAGAGGTGCTACTGGTTCGACTAAAAGTATAGATAACCGAGAGTTGTAAGGTATCGAAAAAGGGAATCGAGGCTTTGACCGTTCCTGCGATCGCGCCTTTTAGGGTCGTAGAGGTTCCCCCTGATCCCTGACTAGAGGTTTTGGCAATTTCAATCGCGGCTTGGATTTGCAGGGTTTCTTCCCCTGGCACTAAGGCAATGCCAGTATCCCAATCCATGGATCCGGTGAAGGTATAGCGGGATTCGACGATTTGGGTACTACTGTCTTGATAGCGGGTTTGTTGTAGCGCAAATGCCAAGGAAACTACTAAATCCCGCAACCCATACTCATCGAGCTTATCCTGGGAAAACCCAAAGGCTTTGATGACTTCGGTAATACTAATATTTTCAGCAGTGGCAGAAAATGCCCACTGACTGGCAATGTTTCCATTCTGTGAAGAAAATTGATGGGCGACCTTAACCGCAAATTCGCCCCCAAATAACTCAAACAGCCCCTCAAATGACAGCTTTCGCTGCTGGGAGAGGGATTCTGCCGTATTCTGTTGACTCCCATTGGTTGAGCCAGAAGATTTGACCGACGACACTGACAGAGCAAGCTGTTCAATCGATAAGGTTGGCCCCGAATCGAGGGTAATCGACCAGGCATTTTCAATAGCAGCCTCAAAAGAAAATGCCCCTTTATCTGGTCGCAATTCCACCGCCATTTTGGTAATGGCTAAGTTCTGAATCGAGTCTGGTGCATCTAATTCTGGAATTAATTCTTCCAAAAGCGCCACGACATAAAGTCGCTGTCCAGCAATCATACCGCCCTGATAAACCGTTACGTTGCGGTCTTCAATTTTCTCCAGGATCAAATTGACGGTTTCACCAGCAACGGTTAGCTCTGAGATCATACCAAAGCTAACACTGGTTGTTCTTTGCACTATTGCAGTCATGGCTCGATTCAGAAAAGATTAGGAGGCAACAATGGAATTATCGAAAGTCAGGGGTCAGCCGTCAGCCGTCAGCCGTCAGCCGTCAGCGGTCAGTGGTCAGCCGTCAGCTGATAGCTGATAGCTGTTCGCGTAGCGTGCGCGTAGCGCTTAAGCTGATTGCTGATTGCTAATAGCTTATAGCTATTCTTCATTACTGATTTTGAAATAGACCCCCTTTAATTGAAGGTCTAATCCATCTATTAATTGACCTGAATTCTCTTGCCATTCTGCTGATAGTCCAACAGTGTAAGCTGTCTTCGTTTTATCAACGACTTTATTTCCCTGATCATTTATCGTTGAAGCACTAGAACCTGGAATTCTGACATGAAATTCATCCACATATAAACCAGCTTCAACCAGCACACTTGCCGCATTTTGTAAGACGGTAATATCTGGTAATTCGTCGGAATTGAGCGTGCCATCCGCATTCAGAAAGGAAGCCGTTGTGTCTGGATCAACTGCTCCTAGTGTTTGTAAAATACTGTTAAGAGAAGTGCCCACTGTACCTAAATAGACTCTCTCCCCTGCCGGAAGTTCAACTTCAATTCCCTTTTCTTTAATCTCAGTAATGGCATTTTTAGGTTCTAGGGAAATTGTCTTCCCAGCCAGTTCTAGAGAAACACCAAAAAATACTTTAGTTTCTGACATTTTTTTGCTCCTTATTCAAAAATATTTACTTTCAACAACTATCAATTTACAACAACAATTATAAATTAGACATTTACCCTTGAATTATATATCATATATAAATGATATGTAAACCTAAGAGGTATTTTTTTTATTGGGCAATAAAACTCCGGATATCTTTCCCATCTTGCCTCTTGCCTCTTGCCTCTTGCCTCTTGCCTCTTGCCTCTTGCCTCTTGCCTTTTTCAGCAATTTGTGTGTTTACAACCGAGATACAAAGGCTATAGTTGATCGAGCTTAACTTCAGCTTCCGGTGGCACCACTGATTCTTCTGGAATCTTTGTAGTCGATAGATTATCATCAGCCACAGGATTTCCATTTTCGTCCACAAAGGTTAAGCCTTTTTTAACAATAACACCATTGGGATAATCATTGGATTGGGGTACCGAAAATACGGTAACTTTAATCCCCCTTCTATCTTCAGGTTCCGGGATAGGTTGGAAGACATCAATCTTCAACTTCATTGCCAGTTCAGGAGCAACATCTTGGTTGCTTAGAAAACTGAAATCTTTAATATCAAAGGGAAAATCCTCGGCAAAATTGAAGGGAAACTCATCATTAATTGAAGCAGTAGCCGTATAACAAGGATCCGGTGAGGTACCTTCCGTAACAGTAATCGTTTTTGCCCACATATCAGATAATGGATGATTTTCAGATAAGGTGATGGGCAATTCTTCAGTAATGCTATAGGTAGTCTTTACTTCCTCCATAAACGTTGGAATATCGTTAATCTGTTCATAATTGGGGATTTTCTCCTCTGCCATATTATCTCCTGTTTATCTTTAAATTCAACCTATTGGTTATAGCGTTTTTCGTGGCTATGAGGTACACATTATTTTTTCCCTCTTCCCTCTTTGCTCTTATCTACTCCCTGTTCCCTGTTCCCTGTTCCCTGTTCCCTAAAATCCATAAATTATGCACCTCATAGCTATAAAAATTACTAGATTATTTAGCATAGGCCGCATACCAGCCAACAGCATCATTACTATCAGTGGCCTCAGGATTGCCAAAGATAACAATTTCGGTTTGTCCATTGGGGGGAAATGAGAGGACAAAAAACTTAAGAGCAACCTTCTTAATTTTCAACAAGTAAGCTGTACCAGAAGTGCTAGTCGAATCAACTAGTAATTCCACCGTCTTGAAGGACAGCTTCAGTACACTCTGGAGAGGAAAACCGAGCACATCCCCACCAATTCCCGGTAGCCTCAATCCCACAAAGGTTGTTGCTCCCTCCTGGGAACCATCCTGATTGGGTTCCCAGATAATCAACAGATTAACCACAAACTGAGCTGATCCCGACAATGCCCCCAGACTACCCAAATTAAACTCGAAGTTAAAACCAAAGCCACTGTCGGGCATAGAACCACTGCCCAAGGGAGTCTTCACAGTAAGATACCCTTGAGGCTTGCTATCGGGTTGAGCAGGGTCGAGATAGACGAAGTTAGTCAGCTTGAGGGGAAATTTGCTGTAGAGACTATGGGGGCGGGCTTTACTGCGAGCCAAATCAAAGGCAATTTGGCTGGGATCGACACTAAAGGTGATATCCTGGGTACCATTGGTATGCTTGCAGTTCATCACAATACTCAGCTTTGAAAACTGCAGGAATTGTTCGTTCTTGGCTAGCTCATCCAGTTTTTGCTGCAACTCGGCTGATGCTTGATTGAGAGTATCAATCCCTACTTGATAATCGTCTTCCAAGGCACGGGCACTGCGGTTGACCAGGTTGCTGGCAGTTAAAACTTCATCGGATAGGGAAGTATCTGACCCAAAGGATAATCCATCAAAGGTCTCTAAGTCACGGAAATTGAGACGGCCCCAGAGGGTAAATCGTCCAATGGTGAGTGTAGTATCATTACCTGGGGGATCTGTGGAAAAAGTGGCCTTAACGATGTCAACATTATTGAGAATATGACTATCGGGTAGGGCAAAATAGTTCTCGCCGCTAAAGCTAAAGCTATAGGTAATCACCCCATCGTGTTCTTCCGTAAAGCCCTGGAGAATGACAATATTCCGTCCTGAGCGACTATTGAGTAATTGGGTAGCTTCGTCAAAGAGTTTATCTAGGGTAAGATTGACCTGACTGGAAAATGCCGTGATTTGTGAATTTTGGAACTGCACCCGTAAGTTGGCCACCTGGAAGGCATAGCCCAAGGGACCCGTTTCTGGCACGGAGTTGTCTTGATAGTCCAGCAATCCAAACAGGGAAGACTGTTCCGCTACCAATTGCCCATTTTGGGGCAAAATCGGGGTGCCATTACTCCCGACATACTGAGCGTAGAAGTTATCCTGGTCTTGTATGCCACATTCTAGGGCTTTCAAGTCTGGAGGCAGTCCTGTCCCCTCTGGCAGCTTGACATTTAACGCGATCATCCCTGACCAAAAGGTGCTGCTGCCAACCCGGGCTAGAGGGGCAGCATTATCCCGGTCTTTTTCAGCAGCATTGGGGTCCTCTGCGGTTGCGATCGCATTTTCAAAGAATGTCACTAAGCGATCGCGCACTTCTTTAATCTCTTTGACCCGTTCTTCGGCATCAGTTGCCGTCCCGACAAATACCTCCGGTTGTTCCCACAGGGCGGTATCCTTGAGAATATCAATCAGGGGCTTATCTAGGAACTTAAACAGTAAGACCGTATCACTATCCCCTGTGCCCTGTCGCCAATTGTCTGGATTAAGATCAAAGGTCCACCCTTTAATAGTTAGTTGGTTGTTCTGAAAATGCTCTTTGATAACTTGAGGAGGTTCATTGGTATCAAAGGTTTTTAGGGAACTCGGGTCAGTGATCACCAGGAACATCTGACTGGACTGGAAAGCTGAACGGAGGGATGAACCCCGTTCTAAGTCCTGCAAACTCACATCCTCATTGTCGGTATCCTTTGCCAGTAATAGGCTATTGAGGGTTTGATAATCAGAGGAATAAGTTGCCAACAATCCCAGGGACGTTGTACCGGTGATGGTTTCCGTTGTTGAGCTAGCAGCAGCAGCTGTCATGGCCTGAGCGTCAGGGGTAGCTGATCTACTCAAGGCACTGAATGCTTGGGGACTAGATGTCCCGGCTCCTAGTATTCCCTGAGGTTCACCGGTAAGTTGAGTGGTGTCTGTTTCAGCAACAATTTTAATTTGTTTGCGCCGCTGGGGATTGAGGATTTGTTCCTCCATTTGCTGATAGTGAGCCAGGGTTCCACTTACTCCACCATAGGGAAACAAGGGTAAATATTCTCCCCTTGGCAGTCCTGTAACGGGAACCTCCAAAAACGTGAGGGGATCATCAGTGGGGTCTTGGTTTTCATCCTGGAACGTTGATGCTTGATACAGCAAGGACTGCTTGGGTTGGGAAAAATAGACCGGTAAATTCGTTACTTCATATTCAATATATCCCCAAGCTGTAGTTGTTCCCGATTCTAGACGCTGCCCAGCTTCATTGGTTTCTACAATTTGCTCCGGAACGAAATCCGGCGCAAAGGTGGGTTTTCCAGCTTCCAGATGCAGAATATTATTCTGTTGACTCGACAGTTGAATGTATTCAATCCCGGCTAATCCACACAAAAAGTTATCTTCATCTCCGATCGGTAATTCCTGACCACTAGGGGGGGTAGTATCGTAATGGGGAACCGAGAGGGTAAATTTCCCTTGGGGGACTAGATACAAGGGTGAACCAAAGATGCTAGAATTCTGCCCTGGACGCTCTGCAAAGATTAGCCTACTGTCCCCATGACCATGGGGAGTGACATGAATGGAATATCCCAAATTGGTGCGATAACAAGAAGGCAAGGATAAATCCGAAATCTTAGAGTTTCCTGGCTCTACAAAGGCAAAGTAAGTGCGATCGCCATTCAAGGGTTGGAGTGGATCTAGGGCGCTATATAAAGTCAGATTTTGGCTACCATCCCCCTGCTCAGAATAATGGGAGGCAGCATCGCTATCTTCCCCCAGAAAGGGATATCGATGGCTAGAAATCAGGAAGTCCTGGTCGCTATTCAATCCTGCAAAACCAGACAAGGGGTCAGTCGGGTCTAGTAAGGAGTTTGCGGATTTGAAAAACATCCGCAGGGTAACATCCAGATAGACCAGTTCCTCAAAGGAGGCTGTGCCAGGAGATCGGTTTTGCAAGGTCAGGGCAAAGGTCAGGCAACCGGCCAACTCTCCGTTAAAGGGTAATGCCAGAGCTTCCCCTGCCTCATTGACCTCAATCCCTTTGAGTTGATTAGCACCATAACCTGTGGACAAATAAAAGGGGTCAGTTTTCGGTGATTCAGTTTCCGGTGATTCAGTCCCAGTGCTAGGGAGGTTGTGTAGAGACGGATCGGGGGCAAACACAAATCCGTCTTTGGTTCCATTCAACTGACAAATTACACCACTAGCGATCGCTAATTCATAGTTCCGGAAATTGAAAAAGGTCAGTCGCTCTACAGTATCTGTTGGGGAAAGAGTCAGGGCATGAAATCGCCAGCGAGAGACTAACTCCTCTGGGTTATCAATCCACAAAAACCGAGTATTGCGTACCGAAGGTGTAATCATAAATTCACCAATGCGGTCGCTCAACACCGAAAGGTCTATGGCATCATTCCCCTCTGGCACAGCTTTGAGAAATAGATATACTCCCGTCTTTATTGTCCAAGTTTCTTCCAGGGAAAGGGTTTGAGAACCTTCTATCGATCCGCCCTTCACCCAAAACCCAATGCTATAGGGCAGGGTAGGGTTAACGGATTCAGATAAAAAGTAGAGCGCCTGTGCTGTTGATTGGGTAAAGGTAGTCATCTGTTCACCCCCTACAGGACAATGCGATCGCCTTTGACCAGAGGCAAATCAAGCACTGGACTATCTTCGTCCAGGTAGATAAACCGATAGCTAGGTTCGTTAGACACCCCTTCGTGTAAAAGACGGCTCAACCTGGGTTTTCCGGTAGAGTTCAGTAGGGATTCTCCTAGGGATACGGACGGAATAGTGACACGTTCCTCCATCAGTTGTCGTAAAGTCGTTCCCACCGGAACAAATACCGGTTGTTCCTGTAGCACCACAGTAATTTCTGGAATCACTGTTGCTCGTCCTCGGAAATAAAAGCTAGCAACGTTTGTATTTTTATCCAGCTCTGTTACTGTTGCGGCTCCCATAATGGTTGCAGCTTGTCCGGGATCGAGGGAACCTGCAGAGGGAGCTGCCAAACTAGGATAAACCAGCCGCAAGTAGGGTTTTTGATAGCCAACTTTAAAGGTATCCAGACTACTTCCAGCCCCTACCGTAGCAATATCTGTGGTGACATAGGGCTGAATTTGCGACAAAAACCCATCAAAATTAATCATTAGGTTAGTGCTATCCCGATAACTGTTGAGGGTGTAGTAAGACGTGCCACTGCCCACAAACCCTGAATTAGCCGTAGATTGGGCTGGATGAACCAACTGATAGTTTTGGTAATCGACCCGTAACCGCATTCCAGCTTGCAAATCCACTGAGCCATTAACAGTATCCAAGCCGTAGTAGTAGTAGAGAATTTCCTCAACCAACAACGGCATCCGTTCAGCAATCCGGGTTTTGACCAGAGTGAGGGTACCAGAAATCAGATTACTGTTGGTATCTAGTTGAGCAATAAAGTTGTCGTAATCGGTCTTGAGTTGATCTAGCCAATTGTCACTGCTTTCCGGAGGAGTTATGGTCAGGGTGCAGCTTTGATCGGCATTTTCTGTCAGGGTAAAGATGCCTGTCGTGCTGGAAATGTTATTGGAATCCCCAGCAGTGTTGAATAACTGGGGCAATGTTGTGGTTTGGGTGATAGTAGCAGGGTCGTTGCCATTCCCCAAATAAATAACAGGTTTTTCCTCCACCACCGTAAAGTAGTAGTCCGCTTGATGGCGAAACTGTTCCGCAAAGATCACATCTACTTGGGAGTTTAACCGTTCCAAAATCGCTTCCAGGATGTGATTGGGAGTCAGCGGTGGGCGGACTAGGGTAAACTCCGGCACTGTAAAGGTGTTTACCGTCCCTGCTTGATCGGTCCAATCAAAGGTTCCAGAGACTTTGGCCAAAAAGCCTAACTCAGTCAGTTCCAGGATTACAGTGGCGTTCATCACGGAAGCGATCGCTACCTGGTCGATAATCTTTTGGGAGGTACCAGGTTCAAAGATTGGACCTAAGGTAACTTCAAACGGTAGACTTAAATTTCTTTGCCCTTCCAGGACAAACTGCTCATTGCGCCACCAGCCATGGAGTACAAGGTTTTCTCCCAACCAATTGCCCTTGATAACGACTTTCCCATCTTCAATCCCGAGGGGGTCAAATTGACTCCGTTGTTGATCGTGACGAGCAAAGAGTAGCTTGAAATCTACCGTCCAATCAAATGGGCGATAATCCCTTAATTGGGGAAGTTCCAGTTCAGACACAGAGGTGATGGAAGACATCTGCCATATCTCCCCTGTGCTATCTGGTTTCAGGAATAGAGACAACCCCTCTAGGGTATTAATTTGTCCTAATCCGATTTGAAGGTCTAATTCCGGTGAATTCAGGGCAAGTTTACCCGGCGCATCCGCTTGAACTGCCGTAAAGGGAATTGACGTTTTCCATAATGTGCTATCCACTTGTCCCCACTTAAAGTACCAGCTTGGGGAGGTTCCAGGTTCTGATTGCCATTCCAGGGCAATCTTGGTGAAGTCAAACTCAGGAGTAACTTCCCGGATTTCAGAGGTGTCAACCTTAAGATTGAGCTTAGACTCTGAATAGTGCTCTACATCCGGCATACCCTCCAAAGTCAGTTCAGCCGTTAGGGGTTGGTCCAAGGGACTGGGCATATTAGTCAGCGTCAGGTTGCCCAAAATTTCAATGGTGGGGTAGTAGCGCTGGTAAATCGCCTCTGGTGTCAGGGCGGAGTCATAAATTGCCACCTCGTAGAGTTCCCCTTCCCAAGGGAAATCTTGATTCCTTGGGGAGTTGCCCCTGGGATCGAGAAATAAAACGTCATTTGCTAACGCTAACTTAACAGCAGGGTGATTTGTCCAAGGCTTAAGTTCCTTATCACCCCTATCTTTCCAAGGATTATCCTCCTCATCATCCCGATTTTTCCAAGGAGAATCCTCATCATCTCGATTTTCCCAACGATTACCCCTCTGATTCCTATTTCTCGAACGATTACTCTGCTGATGCCTATTTCTCCAAAAATGACGCTCCTGATCATCGCTATTAATCCATTTTGAATTGTCTAGCGTTCCATTGAGATACACCTTGGCATTATCACTCTCATCCCCCAAGTTATTCTGTGAAAAGGTATAGACAACATAGGTTAGCTCCTCGGTTGTTACTGTGTCGGGACTTGTGGTCAGGATTTGCCAATATCGGTTTCTATCATTAGTGTTGGTGCGCAATAGCACACTATACTCGTCTTGATGGTACCAATCCCCCGACCACCGATTTCCATAACCCTTTAGCCATTCTGAATCCCCTTGAGCCAGAGTCACATAGGGATTTTCAGGATCTTCGGATAGAGTCAGGACTATAGCTGGGTATTTTTGACCGATTTGGCTAGGCTTAATCCAGGTTGCAATAGTGATTTCGTTGGTCTCTTGGAATGCCTTGATTAGTTTGCTAGCAGAACTTAGGTTTGCCGCTTCTAGGGTGGCATTTTCACTCTCGATCAAGCCATCTTTAACAGCGATAGACCCTAATCCCCACTCCACTGTTTCTGGCTCCGTTTGAATCCGTAAGTCGATAGCGGGTGCATCTTCGGTATTCCTCAAGGAGCAATCATAAACCCATTCTCCCGACTTTTCTCCAAACCAATAGAGCACCTGGGGTTGAAGAGGATTTGACCCAGGTTGCACGGTAAAAGTCGTCAACTCTAAATTGCCCCAGGGTTGAATCGGGATTTCCTGAGGATTATTGGGATTGTAATTAAAAATTAGTTCAGAGCCATCGCTCAACCCGGCCTCAAGGACGATATCTTGACCAAAAAGAACCGCCGTCACTGTTCCACTGACAGTAGCGGTTTCGGAATTAAGTTGCTGGGTAAAACTCAGATCTAAATCTTTGAAATGGGTTGAGCCTTCGGGACTAAATCCAAAAGAGTCAGTAGATTTAACTCCTAAAGTAAATGAATCGCTGTCGTAGGTGAGTTCAATATTATAAAAGGCATCGAAAGGTGAGGCGGGTAATCCCGGTAAGATTAGGCTAGCTTGATAAACTCCCTTATCAAGGGGTACTCCAGGTTTTAGAATTTGTGCAACTGATGATTCTGCTAGAAACTCGGAGATTGTTTGTTTACTATAGCGTTCTTTATCGATTCCCTCAGGAATTGTAATCCAATAAATCTGGAAACCAGTCTGAGCATCAATCTCGTATTTAAAGTAGTACTCAGAACCTAGACTCAATAATGTTATAAATCCGTCTGCGAGCATAAAAACTCCTTTGAATTCTATCTAAGGATTCAGCAACGTTGGTTATGGAATCAAACCAGGAGCAAGTGCAGTTTTATCAAGTTGAGCCGGTTGAGCTTGCTCAACAAAATCTATCACAGACTACCCCTAAGCAGAGCTTTTTTTTTACTAAACTTAATATTTACTAAACTTACTTAATAAATTACTAGTAGATAAATTAGCAGTATCCTGAATATATTCCCGATACCGAGAGCCACTCCAGGTTTTTCCTTGATGTCTTTACTGTCTGCCTAGTTGACGTTTAGGTTTTTATCCTGTATCTTGTTTTTCTTATTTCTGAGTTTACGTTTTTTTGAGTAGGTCTGTTGATGGCGGTTTTGATGAGATTTTGCGTTCTAACTCTGCTACTTACAGGCAATTTCTCTATTTCTTGTTTCAGTTCTTCTCTTGTTGCTTGCTGCTGCTGAGCTATAGCCTTCGCTACAGTAATGAGCATTTCTACCACTTCCTCCTTCGGCAACTGGTTGAATCGTTCTGGTTCTAGTTCGTTCGGCTGGTTTTTGGTCACGATCGCAATCCTATACGGTTGTCTCGCTTTTGTCAATACCCCACACCTTAAATCCTTACTTTAGTCAGGGTAGCAAAAACGACTCGGCGGTTTTAACTGCCGAGAAAAGTTTACTTTTTGTTACCAACATATCTTTGATTTGGTATACTTTTATCAGTAGAGTAAATCGATAAAAATTGGCTCTTCATCTATGAGATCAAAATGCAGTAGACGGCAGACTATTACAGAAAGCTTTATCAAGCTATTGCTATAGGTATTTTTGTACGCAAAACCATTATAAAATCATGGATATGCCGGAAATTTTAAAAGCGAAATGATGGCTACAATTATTTATTGCAAAACATTAGCTTATAATTCGTAAGCATTCAGCCGTCAGCTATCAGCCTAATACTTAAAATCAACCTCTTTTGGGAGAATTTAATAGTTCGATATGCTGTGCGCTACTTGAGGTGCTTTGTGGCACAGGCTTAATGTTTGTGGCACAGGCTTCGACGCTGGGACTATTAAAGGAATGCTTACCTCTTTTATTCAAAAGCTTAAAGCACCTTAGGTGCGCTTTCCGCATCTAATTATTAAATTCGCCACGGGTCGCACCTCAAGTAGCACCATCTGTAGCGCATAGGCTGATTGCTGTTCGGTGTAGCGTGGCCTAGGGCTGATGGCTGATCCCTGAATGCTTACATTACATCAGCCAACTCGACGAAAGGGCAAAGACTCACAGTGACGTGGGAATCCCCCAGCCCGAGGATTGTTCCTGCCGGGGGAGGATGCCAATCGAAACCATACCCTAAAATGAGAGAGTTTTCCTATTTCATCAGCAAATTGGCGATATTGTTAATCTTTGTTAATTTTTAATAAGTTTTATGGTGAGATGCCGAGGGAATGTTACTATCCGATGTTTATGTATAAAAATTGTTAACGTGGATTAATGGGTGGAGAGATTTGGTGAGCCACTTAAGTCTAGAGCAAGAGGAGCAACTCCAGAAAATAGGGACCTATCTCAGCCAAGTCAGGCAGGAGAAGTCTATACCTATTGAGGAAGTCGCTAACAAAACCTTTATTCGATTGCATATATTGCAAGCCCTTGAAGCAGGGCAATCCGAGCCCTTGCCCGAGCCAGTTTACATTCAAGGCTTTATTCGTCGCTATGGAGAGTTTCTCGGTCTAGATGGTCCAGGGATAGCCAAAACGTTTCCAGTTAATTCTGGATTGTCCTTGAAAACCGAGAAAACCGAGGAAACCGAGAAAACCGAGGAAACCGAGCCTGGTGCGTTAGTCTTGTATACCGGTACCTCTTCAGAAGATAAATCTCAGACTCTAACTTCTCCTCAAAAGATTCCTAGGATTGTAGCCAAAAGCAAGACTGTTAAGACTGTAGCCAAAAGCATACAACCCTATTATCCTTACATCATAATACTAAGCTTGGTCAGTGTTGCTGGTGGACTAATTTATCTACTCAACACCGTGTTCACCTATATCACTAATCGACAGATCGAAAACTCATCAGTTGCTCAGGAGCAGCAAACCCCAGATAAACCAGATCAACCAGCACCAGCCCCTAAACCCGAACCTAAACCACCCCCGACACCCAAACCATCTAATCCATTAATTAAAGTACGCTTGAGTATTACAGAGCAATCTTGGGTACGAGTGGTAGTTGATGGCAAAATCGAGTTGGAAGAAACCTTACCCAAGGGATATCAGAAAACCTGGATTGCTAAACAAAAACTGACTGTGAGGTCAGGGAATGCGGGAGGTGTTTTGTATAGTGTGGATCAACAGCAACCAAAATCCCTCGGGAAACGTGGTGCTGTGGTACAGAGGAGTTTTAGCTTAGCTGCTCAGTAGATCAGTGGCAGTAGCTTGTAGGGTGGGCAAAAACAGTTTGGTTTAAATGAGTATTCATGATTAGATTACTTTGCCCACCCTACTGGAATTGGGATTTTTTTTCTAATCATTCAGTAGCTTGTAGTAGCTTGTAGGGTGGGCAAAAACAGTTTGGTTATTTTGAGTATTCACGATTAGATTACTTTGCCCATCCTACTGGAATTGGGATTTTTTTTCTAATCATTCAGTAGCTTGTCGGGTGGGCAAAAACCCTTTGGTTCTTTTGAGTATTCACGATTAGATTACTTTGCCCACCCTACTGGAATTGGGATTTTTTTTCTAATCATTCAGTAGCTTGTCGGGTGGGCAAAAACAGTTTGGTTTAAATGAGTATTCATGATTAGATTACTTTGCCCACCCTACTGGAATTGGGATTTTTTTTCTAATCATTCAGTAGCTTGTAGTAGCTTGTAGGGTGGGCAAAAACAGTTTGGTTATTTTGAGTATTCACGATTAGATTACGTTGCCCACCCTACTGGAATTGGGATTTTTTTTCTAATCATTCAGTAGCTTGTAGGGTGGGCAAAAACCCTTTGGTTCTTTTGAGTATTCACGATTAGATTACTTTGCCCACCCTACTGGAATTGGGATTTTTTTTTCATATCATTACCGATTGATGAACCATTATAAAATGGTAAGATCAATCACTAGATCGTTAAAGTCGCGATCGCTTAGCGGCTCTGTTAGAGCATCGCTTTCTTCACTGTCATTACCACTTAAATCTTCAAAAGCGAATGTGAATGTGTTGTCACTGCCATTTCCAAGTTCAAGGATGTGGCTCATGCCATCACTGTTAGCAGCTGTGAAAGCAAAGAATATGTCAGCATCACCATTTTGAACATCATCCAATTCCCCATCTGTAACTAAGTAGGGAGCTAAGATAGAGCCTCCAGGAAGTGTAACATCAAAATTCACCGTGGTCAAGTTTTCTTCTACCTTGAATTCAACCACGCTGGCATCAATGGCAGCTTCTGCATAACCCTCTTGGCCAGGAGTAAGAGATTGACCCGTGATCGAATCAATTATCGTTCCTTGTTGATCAGCAATTACATAAAAGCCAATTAAATTGTCATACTCCGCCTCTCTAGTCACAGTTGCTGTAGCTTGTCCCGACAAGCCCGTTAAATCTAGCAGTCCATCAGATGAGGGATTGTTATCGGAGCTGATTACGAAGGCATTGTCTGGAATTGTAGTAATTTCGGTGTTGAGCTTGATAATGTCAGCAAAAGTCACTTCCTTAATGGCTGCAATTTCCTCTTGGGTAAAGAAACCGCCATCCTCAATCGGTCTCTCGAACCAGAAGCGGTCAGCATCCCTTATCCGCTCGTATTGCTCCCATAGCATTGCTTGAATAGTTTCTCCGGCACCGGATACAGCAACAGCATCTTCTGAAAACAGCCCAATCAATAAGTCGATATCTTCCACAGTGCGGTAGAGCTCTTCGAGAGTATTTGCCAACTGTGAATTTGAAGTAATTTCCGCAAAAGTGGTCACCCGTGGTAGACCAAGACTTGTTCGCACTTGGTTATAGTCAGCCAAGCCATGATCCCGTCCCCTTTGCTGATTAGCAGCATAAAGGTCAAATCCGATTGCATTTGGTACTAAAGCGTTGCGCAGGTCAAAGACTACATCAGTATCAACGTCTTCAGTAATCGTTTGACTCGCACCGCGCAAGATATTATCTATATCGCTACTATCATTAATATTGGGTGAACCAAATGTCCTTAATAATTGCAAACTTGTGAGATTACCATCAGCATCAATAGTGTCGATACGGTTATTAGTTTGGGTATGACCAACACGAAGACCAGCAGCGGCAAATTCACTAGTAATTTCTGGGGTTTGATTAGAGTTATAGCTGCTGTAGTCAGTGATCACATTACCCAACATCAGGGGGAGCCACTCGTAGAGAACAATAGCTTGATATTGGGCAATATTAATCTGGCGAGAGCGTTGAAATATCTGCTCATCTGTCCAGTCAGGATGAAACCGATAAAGTTCTTGGGCAAGGCGGTTATGGTTACGCATCCACAGGGTATGCTGGGATGCCAAACTATCATTCTCGTTAACCCGTGTATCCCCCGCTAGAAAACCCACATCCATAAAAGCGCCTTTACCACTGATCAGTTCTCCATCAGCACCTGTGATGTTAACGGGTAACAAGTCGTCATTAGTGGCAACTGTTTCATCTGAGAAGACGTTGAGGCGACCTTCGGAAAAAGCACGAATTGCTTGATATTCTTCTTCAGTAGATCCATAGACTACAGAAAGATCAAGCCAAGAGGTAACAATATTAATCGCTTTTCCTGGGCTCCCAGAGACTCCAGTACCGCTCAAAAAGGCATCCCGTTCAAAGTCAAACTGCAATCCACCATCTGCCTGTGTAGAAATTTCTTGAGTGGGAGGAGTGTTTGGAGGAAAATTCGGGTCATCTGCGGGAATGTCAATAGGGAAATTTAGTGATTCTAACCGGTTTTGGTTCTCGTCTTTTAACCCATTCGCTGCTAAGTCAGTGTCGTGGTTGACGAACTGACCAAAAGCCCAAATGAAAGCACTTAAGCCATTACCATTGGGATCAGACTCTCCCTCCTCTAGGTTAGAGGTGGCATTACTGATCACTCGGGTACTAGGGCGATCGGGTGGATTAAGCAATACAAAGGGCGCATCAGATACATTGCTTAAGCCTTCTGTATTGGATATGACATTCAATCCCAATCCATTTAATCGGTCTGCTTCGGCTTGGGTAAATATGGGAATCGGTTGGCGAGTAACAGTATTGCCATCTATACCGATCAGAGCATTGCCTTCTGCATCAAATGCAATACCCGCCGGTGACTGAATTCCGTCTTCATACTCAATTGGAGATAAACGCAGTAAGGGCGTATTAGGGATACCTAAAGAGACTTGGTCTAAATTATTCCTACTGCCGTCGATCAGGCGAATGGTAATCCCTTCATCGTTTACAACTAATGTGCTGTCGGCAAATGGGTCTCGTTGAAGAACACTGTTGAGATTGGTCATAACATTACATTTAAATAAACCTAAGACTTATCTATAAGAGTTCCCAACCGTAAGGAAAAAATCCTATAGGGTCAGTTAAGTTAGGATGTTTTGTTGTACAGATGACACCATAATATTGACCTGAAAGTCTTGCTATTTTTAGGTAGTTTTATGGTTGACCTCTAGGATTGATTGTGCTTAGCTTACAAACGTCACAAAATAAAAAGCATGTTACTTTTAGAGCTTATGAAAGCTTATACTATAGATTTAATAATTGCTAAGTTATTTTAGATTATTTTAAAATTTAAGATAGTTTGATCCATCAACTGGAGTCTTTTAACAGGTTTTATTCGATACCAATTTAATTTGCCATCAGAGGATTGTAAATACTTTTTTATGTTCTATATCAAATCTTTAATTCTCTGATGAGATGTATTTGATACTTTGACATTTTTTACTTTTAGCTTATAGGAGTAGGGAGCAGGGAGTAGCTTACAAGGGTATGTTTTTAAGATTCATCCAGGGGCAGGAGGAAAATCGGGACTAAATCTGCCTGTAGGTAAAGGCATGCCCTTAATCGCAGATGCCAAAATTATTAAAAATCCTCGTCTGAAACAA